>JBAVPI010000827.1:0-4607 GCA_049692915.1 Pyrinomonadaceae bacterium | reverse complement strand
GCGTCGAGTTAAAGGAGGTGCGCGCCGCCGCGCCGATGCTTGAGAACGCTTTCGTCTCGATTCTGCGGAGTCTCGGCGACGACCCGCACGCGCCGCCGTTCCCGCGCACGAGACAGTTTCGCGAGCGTGCGCCTGATGCCGTCGCCATCGGCGCACGCGACCTGCGCAAAAACTTCGGCGGCTTCCACGCCGTCAAGGGCGTTAATCTCGAAGTCAGGTACGGCGAGGTTTACGGGTTGCTCGGCGCGAACGGCGCGGGCAAGACGACGACAATCAAGATGCTCGCCGGACTGCTCGAAGCTTCGAGCGGCGAAGTGGAACTCGCGGGCGAGCGCGGCAGCATCCGTTCGAGTTTCGTGCGCGAGCGCGTCGGCTACATGTCGCAGAAATTCTCGCTCTACGACGACCTCACGATTGACGAAAATTTAGACTTCTTCGCGGGTGTCTATGGCGTGCCGCGACGCGCGCGCGACGAGAAGAAAAAATGGGTCTTGGCCTTTTCCGGTCTTGAAGGACGCGGGCATCTCAACACGGGTGCGCTCCCCGGCGGCTGGAAGCAGCGCGTCGCTTTCGGGGCCGCCGTCATGCACGAGCCGTCCGTCCTCTTTCTCGACGAGCCGACCTCCGGCGTTGACCCGCTCGCGCGCCGTGCCTTCTGGAAAATGATTAACGTGCTCTCGGATTCCGGCGTCGCCATCCTCGTCACGACGCACTATCTCGAAGAGGCCGAGCAGTGCAATCGTCTGGGGATGATGGTCGCGGGCGAACTCGTCGCGCAGGGCACGCCTTCGGGAATCAAGGCCGAGCAGGGCGGACACCTTCTCGAACTCGTCACGGACGCGCCGCAACGCGCCGCCAACCTGCTCAAGAGCGAGACGGAGCGTTGGCGCGTCTCACTGTTCGGCGACCGCCTCCACGTCATCGTTGACGAAGACGCGGAGACCGGTATTCGCAACGTCAAAGAGCGACTCGAAGCGGGCGGCATTAGCGTGGCGGATGCTTACGAAGAGAATTACTCGCTCGAAGATGTCTTCATCGTCGTGGTCGAGAAGGCGCGGCGGCAGGGCAAGGTCGCCGGGGACGATTGATGAAACGCATCGTCGCACAGGCTCTGAAGGAACTGACGCAGACGCGGCGCGACCGCCTCACGCTCGTGCTCGCACTCGTGCTCCCCCTCGTCCTGCTCGCGCTCTTCGGGACGGCCATCTCTTTCTCCGTGACAGACCTTCCCGTCGTCGTCCAAGACCTCGACGGGACGCCGCTCTCGCGTCGCTATGTTGACACGTTCCGCGCGTCGCTCACCTTCCGCATCGTCGCGTTGCCCGCCGCCGAGCGTCCCGAAAAGGCGCTCGAAGAGAACCGAGCGCGCGCGGCCATCGTCATCCCCGAACACTTCGGGCGCGACCTCGAACGCGGCCTCAACACCGAGGTACAAATCCTGATTGACGCGACGGATGCCAACACCGCCAACATCATGCGCGGCGACGCGACGGCGCTCACGCAGTCGTTCATCGCAAGTCTCCGCCCGCCGGGAGCGGGAGCGCGTCCCGCGATCAAGGCCGAGACGCGCCTGTGGTTCAACCCCGGACGCGAGTCGCGCAAGTACATCGGGCCGGGCATTCTCGCCGTGGGCCTCGCGCTGTTTCCGCCCTTGCTGGCCGCGCTCGCGATGTCGCGCGAGGGCGAGCAGAAGACGATTTTGCAGGTCTATGTTTCCAGCATTTCGGCGCACGAATATCTGCTCGGAAAGATACTCGCTTACTTTGCCATCGCGCTCGGAGAGTGGGCGCTGTGCGTCGTGCTCGCCGTCATCCTCTTCGGCCTGCGACTCGCGGGCGACCCGACGCCTCTGCTCGTCGGCACAATTTTCTATCTCTTCTGCAACGTCTGCTTCGGCGCGATGATCGGCGCGCGGATTCCGAATCAGGCGGCGGCGATTCAGGTCGTCGCGCTCGGCGGCTTTCTGATGTCGTTTTTGCTGTCGGGATTTATCTTTCCGGTCGCGAACATTCCGCCGGCCTTCCGCTGGATTTCCTACCTCGTCCCGGCGCGCTACTACATCGAGATTGCGCGCGACGCTTTCGTGCGCGGCGGCGGGTGGCCTGCGGTGTGGAACGCGCCTCTGGCGCTCGCGCTGCTCGGCGCGTTTTTCTTCCTGATGGCGTGGCTCAAGCTGCGCCGCATGCAGGTGGAATTATGAGCGCGTTGCTCGACAGAATTTTCGGCGGGCGCATCTGGCCGCTTTTTTTGAAAGAGTTGCGCCAGATCAAACGCAACCGTCGGCTCGTCGTCTCGTTGATTATTCCGCCGACGGTGCAGATCATCCTCTTCGGTTTCGCGCTCAATCCGACGGTAACGAACTTGCGGCTCGGCGTCGTGGACGAGGGACGCACGGCCTTGAGCCGCGAACTCGTCTCGGCCTTCGTCGAGAGCCGCTCGTTTCAAGTCGCGGCTTATTACGCGTCGCCCGACGAACTCGGACGCGCCTTGAGTGCGGGCGACCTCGACGCCGGACTCGTCATCCCTTACGACTTCGCACGGCAGCGCGCGCGGCGCGAGACGGCAAGCGTGCAACTCATCGTTGACGCGGTCAATTCCAACACCGCCTCCATCGCCGGAGGCTACGCGGCGCGCATCATCGCCTCTTTGAATCAGAAAATTGCGGGGTTCGCGAAAGCCGCGCCGCCACTCGCGCTCGATGTCGCTCCCGCGCCGCCGCTCGCACGCGCCAGCGTCACGCCGCGCGTCGCGCTTCTTTACAATCCGGGCCTGCTCAATTCGTGGTTCATCGTGACGGGGACGCTGGGGACGCTGCTCGTCCTGAACGGCTCGCTCGTGGCGGCGGCCTCGATGGTCAAAGAGAAAGAGGCGGGGACGGTCGAGCAGTTGTTGATGACTCCGGCGGAAGCGTCGGAGATTATTACGGCGAAGATCGCGCCTCTTTTTCTGCTGCTGACGGCGGACGTGGGCCTCGCGCTCGTCGTCGGCTACGTGGCGTTCGGCGTGCCGGTGCGCGGCAGCATCCTGCTCATCTTTGTCGCGGGAGCATTGTGCGTGCTCGCAGGCATCGGCATCGGCA
The DNA here is from genome assembly GCA_049692915.1 of Pyrinomonadaceae bacterium. Taxonomy (GTDB): domain Bacteria; phylum Acidobacteriota; class Blastocatellia; order Pyrinomonadales; family Pyrinomonadaceae; genus JAIVJG01. Next base: position 1,528 of record JBAVPI010000827.1, on the reverse strand, counting down.
CTATCATCGCGACCTTCACGCGCTCGCAACAGCAGGCGCAACTGATGGGCTTCTTCGTCAACCCGCCCATCGCCCTCCTGTCCGGCGTAACGACGCCCATCGAGGCGATGCCACAGTGGCTTCAGCCGTTCACGTACCTCAACCCCGTGCGTCACTTCGCGATTATCTCGCGCGGCGTGATGCTCAAGGGCACGGGCATCGAAGTGCTCTACCCGAATCTGCTCGCGCTGCTCTGCTTCGCCGTCGTCCTCGTCGGCGTGAGCGCGTGGCGTTTCCGCAAGCAACTCGGATGAGAGGCGTGCTGGACGGCGATTGTGGAGAGCCAAACGCGCGACAACTCACGCGCCCTCTTCAAGGTCTCGAACCTGACGGGGACGACGGCGGCGGCGCGTCCGTTCCGCGCTCAAACTTCACGCTCGCCCACAGCGGCCAGTGATCGGACATCCCGACTTTCTCGTCAACGCCGAAAGCAATTGGCTTCAACCCGCGCAGCCACATCCAATCGAGCTTCAACTTGATGATGAACGTCCGCCACGTCGAGCGGTCGTCGGGGAAGGGGGTCATAAATCCGGCCCCCGTGAAAAGTTTGCGCGCCGCTTTCACGTCCTTTCCTTTGGTCGTGTTGAAGTCGCCGAGGACGACGACGCGCTCGACCTTCGGATAACGCGCGAGGTCTTCGAGCACGCCGCGCCAGTGTTCGACCTTACGCTCGACGGCCATGCGCGTCTCCCCGTGCACCGAATAGACGCGGACGGGCGTGTCGCCCACCAGCACGGTCGCGCCCAACGCGACGCGGCGACGCTTTTGCGGCCCCTCGTTCGGCAGGACGATGCGCTCCACGTCAATCAGTTTGTAAGGACTCAGGATCGCCACGCCCGTCTCTTCCTCTTCGTCTTCGCCTGACGGAGGCGCGGCCCACGCGTAATGCATGCCCAACGATTCGGCCATCACGCGCGCCGTGTTTGCGTAGTCGGTGCGCTTCTTGTGGCGGTCGGCTTCCTGCAAGCCGATGATGGATGCATGACCGATGACGAGGTCGTCGTGCAGCAGTTTGATTAACTTTTGCAACTCAACGCCGCCGCTCCAACGCATGTTGTAAGAGACGAGCTTGAGTTCGACGGGCGCGTGCGTGGCCGCCGCGATTTTCGACGCCTGACCGATTTCTAAAAGCCCACTCATCGAGACTGGCTTTGATTGCGCATCCTCTGCATGGTCAGACTTTGACTGCGCGACGGCGGCGGGCGGCGCGTGCAGGCAGAGAGAAGAGAGCAGCAGGCAAAAAGTGACGGCGGCGAGAATGAGCGGCACGCGCGCATGATTTGAAATTCGCCATCTCCGACGCCCCACCTCAAATTTCACTTCGGGCTGGCGCGGCATCGTGTCGCTTGTCGCCTGTCGCGCCGGTCTTCGTTTGAAATGCATCTCACAAACCCCTCTCTCTCAAACTATATTTCCAGCCTCAATCCGTCGCGCGCTTCGATAATCTCGCCGTCCCAAAATTCTCCCGCTTCGACGGTGATATCAACGC
>JBAVPI010000826.1:0-2222 GCA_049692915.1 Pyrinomonadaceae bacterium | reverse complement strand
ATCGCGCCGAGGACGATGAACGAGACGATGCGGTAAACGCGGTCGAGCGACGATAAATCAATGAAGAAGACTTTGAGCGTCGTTATGGCGAGCAGCAGGAGCGCCATCAGCCGGAGCAGGCGATTCCGGCGCACCCGCCCGAAGACCAGCAGCGCCCCGCCGTAAGCCGCCCAGATGACCGAGAGTGAAAGTTGCTCGGCGAGCCGTAGGTCGCGCAAGCTTACCGCGTCGAGTCCACCCGCACGTGCCTGCGCGACGAAGTAACCGCGTGCCTCCGCACTCAGGGCGACGATTGCAAGCACGTTTGCGACGATGGTGAGCGCGGGCATGACCGACGGTGCTTCGTCGAGCGTCTCCGGGGCGCGCGTGTAAGTTCTCACGACGTACCAGAGCGCCGCCACCAGCAGACCGAAGGCCGCACACGTCCGGTTGAAAACGGGCACATGCCACGCGGCAGCGTAATAAGGAAGCTCCAGCGCTGATACCTTGATCGCCGTCAGCGCCAACAGCACGAGCGCGCCGTAGCGATAGACCTTCGACCCTCGCCGCTCGCCGAAGACGAATGCCGCCACAGCGTAGAGCGTCCAGATGACGGAGAGTGCAAAGAGCGCGCCCTCCTGCGTGCGCGCGAACGCCTCCGCCGACGGATTAACCAGCCGCGCCGCCGCGCGGTCGTAATAGCCGATGGCTTCGAGGCTGAGGGCCACGAGCGCGAGGAGATTGGCGCTCGCCGCGATGAGCGGGAGGACGACGGCGCGCTCGTCGTCTTCGATTGCCCGCGAGCGGGCGTAAAAGCGCGCGACGAACAGGAGCGCCAGCACGAGCGCGGCGTAGGCCATGAACGTGTGGTTGATGAGCGGCAGATGCCACGACGCCGCATAGTATGGCGAGTCGAACGCCAGCACTTTCACAATCGTCGCGCCGAGTAGCAGCAGCCCGCCGTAGCGCAGCAGACGCACGCGCCGCAGGCCGCCCAGCACCGACATTAACGCCCCGTAGAAAGCCCATAGCACCGAGAGCGAAAACTGCCGCGAGTTTTCCACCCAAGCGCGATACTCCTCATCCCCTCCGACGCCCGACGCGCGCGCCTGCCACTTGTTGAAGTAGTCGTTCGTGTCGAGCGTCAACAAAGTGAGAGCGAGGAAGCTCGCCGCGAGCACTAAGAACGTCGCGATGTAGGAGCGCTCATCGTCCGCGTCCGCCGAAGCCTCCGCCGCGTTCGCTCTCTCCGGCCTACGGTACAACCACGCGCCCGCGACGAGCGACGCGACGAGCACGGCGCACGAGAAGGCACGACGATTAAGCAGCGGCACGAAAGAGGCGTCCACGCCGAAGGCGAAATCGCGCGCGTCCCAGCCGAGCCAGTGCGCGACGGCGAACGAAGAGACGATGAGCGCGGCGTGGCGCGGCGCACGCGTCTCGGAGCGCAAGCCTATCCACGTCAGCATCAACCCCTCGACCGCCCAGCCGATTGTCATCCAGTGCTGATCGAGTTGAATCGCGAGCGCCAACGTAAAGAACGTCGCCGCCGCGCCGACGTAAGCGTATGTGAGCAGGCGGTCGGCGCGATGCCAGCGCCACGTCACGTAGAACAGCCCCGTGTAAAAAGCCGAGACGAGCAGCGCCACGGAGCCGAGCGCGGCGTGATAGCCCGCGTCGTTCAGCAGTTTGTAGCTCAGGCCGAAGAAGAAGGTGGCGTTGACGCTGATGAGGCAGATGTCGAACCAGCGCGCGGGGCGTTGCTTGAGAACGTTGTGCACGACGGCGAGCGTCGAGTAAATCAGGAAGAAGAGAGACAGAAAAAAGATCGTCAGCCACAGCTTCTCGCGCGCGTAGTGGATGGCGAGCCACGCGACGAACGTCAACATTGTCGCGAGGAACGAGACGTAGTTGAGGCTGCGCCAGCGCTTGAAGTAGGCGAGTGCGAGCACGCCCGCGTCGAGCAGCGCGATGTAGGTGAAGAGTCCGACCTGATTGTCCTGTCCGGTCGAGAGCAGAACCGGCGTGAGGAAACCTCCGAGCAGGCCGAGCACGGCGATTGGCAGCGCGTCGAAACGGACGGAGAGCAGCACGGCAATCGTCGTCACGAGCGCCATCAGGACGAAGGCCGGGGGCTGACCGACGAGATGATAAAAATCGTAAGCGGCGTAAACCGACAGGTACAGAATCAGCACGCCGCCGCCTGAGAGCACGTAAGCGTACTGCCGCAAGCCCTTGGCGCG
>JBAVPI010000825.1:0-1807 GCA_049692915.1 Pyrinomonadaceae bacterium | reverse complement strand
CAAAAAAATCTTTACGCGAACGGCATCATTCGTCTCGTCCCGTTCGGCTATCGCGGGCGGGCGACGGAAGTCATCGCCGCGCTCGATGAGACCTTGTGGCGTTGGCTGGTCGGCAGGCTCTTGCTGATGGTTGTGACGGGCAGCATCACGGCCACCGGATTATGGCTGCTGGGGATGCCGTTCGCGCTGACGCTCGGGCTGCTCGTCGGGATTTTGGGATTCATCCCGAACATCGGCCCGCTCATCGCGGCCACCCCTGCCGTGCTGCTCGCGTTTTTGCAGTCTCCGCAGCAGGCGCTCTCCGTCGGCTTGCTCTACGTCGGCGTCCAGACGCTTGACGGCTACCTTCTCACCCCGCTCGTTGACCGCCGCAGCGTCGAACTGCCGCCCGTCCTGACCATCTCGGCGCAAGTGCTTTTGGGCGTGCTCTTGGGAATCAGCGGAGTGGTCCTGGCTTCGCCGCTGACGGCGGTCGCGCTCGTGCTGGTGAAGATGCTCTACGTCGAGGACATACTCGGCGACCGGATGACGCCAGACGATGAGAACACTGGCGGAGGGGAGACGACGTGAATATGTTCTTCGACAGTTGGCTCGGCCTTATCCGCACGGTGATTGTCGGGGTGTGCGCTTACGCCGCGCTTATTCTGCTCCTGCGGGTGTCGGGCAAACGCACGCTGTCGAAGATGAACTCTTTTGATTTTGTGGTGACGGTCGCGCTCGGCTCGACGCTCGCCACCGTGTTGTTATCGAAAGAGGTGGCGCTTGTCGAAGGCGTCGCGGCGTTCGCGCTGCTCATCGCGCTTCAGTTCATCATCACGTGGGCGTCGGTGCGGTCGCAGACGATCAGCGGGTTGGTGAAATCCGAGCCATCGCTGTTGTGGCATCGGGGAGAGTTTTTGCGGGGCGCGATGCGCGGGGCGCGCGTCACCGAAGGCGAGTTGCTCGCGGCCATGAGGGCGCAAGGTCAGGCGACGCTTGAATCAGTCGAAGCGGTGGTACTCGAAACCGACGGGAGTTTCAGCATTGTCGCGCGGCGGGAGCAGCCCGGCAGTTCAACGTTGGCGGGCCTCGTCGGGCGTCAAGAGGAGATCGGTCATCAATAGCAGGGCGCTGAGTTGACACACAGGAAACGGAATAAGGTTAGAGCACAAGAAGATGAAGCAGGACAGATAAGAGCTTAAAGGATTATACTTCCGTCACTTATTTCTCCGGCAACGTATGCACCACCGGATTTACCGGTCAGGTGACCGTAAATCGAGGGGCGAAATCGCGCGCGACCAGGTGAAGCGACGCGGGGAGCGCGCCCCTTCCCTGTCTCTGAGAAGAAACGCATGAGTCAATTTCTCGCCACCGAAACGCTGATCATCGCCCTGCTCCTCGTCGTCTCGCTCGTCGCGCTGGTCGTCAGACGGCTGCGCGTCCCTTACACGGTCGCGCTCGTCGTCGCCGGACTCCTCATTACGTTCGGCGAGAAGTTGGAGATCAACTTAACGCCCGAACTCATCCTCTCGCTGTTCGTGCCGCCGCTCGTCTTCGAGGCCGCGCTGCACCTCGAATACAGACGGCTGCGCGAGAACTTGTGGACGATCCTCGTCCTCGCCGTCCCCGGCGTGCTGTTGACGACCATGATCGTCGCGCTGATCGTCTCCGGCGGCGTCGGTCTCTCGCTCAGTACGGGGCTGGTCTTCGGCGCGTTGATTGCCGCCACCGATCCGGTCGCGGTCGTCGCGCTCTTTCGACAACTCGGCGCGCCCAGGAGCCTGACCATGCTGGTCGAGGGCGAGAGTTTATTCAACGACGGCACGGC
>JBAVPI010000824.1:0-4641 GCA_049692915.1 Pyrinomonadaceae bacterium | reverse complement strand
ATGTCGAGCGCACGACGGGCCGCCCGTTCAGCATTCGGGTAAGCCTCGCGCGGCGCGAGCAAGTTGAGCGAAGCGGCGAGCGTGTATGTATTCGCCAGACCGGAATAGGCCGGAGCGAGATTCGGGTCGGCGCGAAGCGCCTGTTGGAAGAAATCTCTGGCTTGGATGATGTTTTCGATTTTCCGCGTCGAAGTCGCCAGCGCATAGACGCCTTTCAGATAAAGCTCTTGCGCGGGCAAGTTCGGCGGACTCTGCGCGACATTGTCCGGCGCAGCCGAATTGAAGGTCAGAGCCATTGAACGGATGACGCGGTTCGACACCGATTCCTGACCGCTCAGAACATTCGACAGATCGCCGATGAAACCGTCGGCCCATAAAATTTTGCCGTCCGCGACGCTGACCATTTGCAGATTTATTTTTAGATTCTGCCCTTCCCTTTGCACGCTTCCTTCCAGAACGGAATCAACTTTCAATTCTTTCCCGACGGCAACGGTGTCGTAGTTCTGATCGAGGTAACGCACAGTCGAACTCGTCGGGCGCACGGCGATCTGTCTGAGCGCGCTCATTTTGGTGATGATCGAATCGGCCATGCCGACGCGCAGTTCCTGATCTTGCGGCGGATTGCTCAAAGATTTGAGCGGCAGGACGGCGATCATTTTAACGTCGGCGAGCGTGTTGGCCGTCGTCGGCGCATCTTTACTTTGGCGACCTGAGCCGGAGTAAAAATTATTTGCGGCCATGCCGATGACGAGCGCCAGCACGACGATCAACGCCGCCGCGATGCTCGCCCTGCGCCGGACGACGAATTTACCCAGACGATAGTTGAGCGTGTCTTTGCGCGCGATGATTGGCAGACCGTCGAGGTGTCGCCCGATGTCGGCGGACAGGTGCGACGCCGAAGCGTAACGACTGTGCGGCGCTTTAGACAGAGCCATCAAGACGATGTTGTCGAGATCGCCCGACAGACGGCGGCGCAGTTTGTCGGGTTGCGTGTCCCGCGCGCTGCTGACGGATTGCGGCGTGATGGTCTGCGGAAGGGTGTCGCCGTGCGTAACGACCTCGACGTGGTTGACGGCTGTGCTCGGCCTCGTCGGCTCTTGTTCGCAGATGACGCGCGCGAGTTCGTGCGGCGGCGTATTGGCGGAACGATACGGGCGATGGCCCGTCAACAATTCGTAGAGCACGATGCCGAGACTGTACACGTCGCTCGCCGTCGTCAGCTTTTCGCCGCGCACCTGTTCGGGACTGGCATAGTCCGGCGTCATGACGCGCAGGTTCGTGCCGGTCTGATCCGTCGAGAGCACGGATAGTTCCGGGTCGAGCACTTTGGCGATGCCGAAGTCGAGCAGCTTCGGCACGCCCTCCGCCGTGATGAGGATGTTCGAGGGCTTCAGGTCACGATGCACGACGAGCTTTTGATGCGCGTGCTCGACCGCCGCGCAGATTGCGCGGAAGAGTTGCAGCCGTTCGTTGGTCGTCAGGCGATGACGGTCGCAGTAGTCGTTGACGGGCGTGCCTTCGACAAACTCCATGACGAGAAAGGGCAGACCCGCGACGGTCGTGCCGCCGTCTATCAGGCGCGCGATGTTCGGATGGTCGAGGCTCGCGAGAATCTGTCGCTCGTTGCGAAAACGGCGCACGATCTCGTCCGTGTCCATCCCTCGCTTGACCACCTTGATCGCCACCGATTTCTGATACTCGTCCGCGCGCTCGGCCAGATAGACCGTGCCCATGCCGCCGTGCCCGATTTCGCGCACGAGATTGTAAGAGCCGATGCGCCGCCCCTCGATCTGTTCCGGCGGAGCTTCCGTCATCGCCATGACGGCGTGAGCCAAGGCGGGCGTTTCGATGAAAGTTTCGGCGCGGTCGTGAGAGGCGAGCAGGGATTCGATCTCTTCGCGGAGGGCTGGGTCTGCGGCGCAAGCTTGATCGAGATATGATGCGCGTTGTGCCGGTTCATGCTCGATGGCGGCGCGGAACATCTCCTTTAGTTGTTCCCACTGCTCAGGCCGTATCGCCATGATGATCGCTCTCCGTTTCAATCTCGCGGCGCAGCCATGCTTTCGCCATGCTCCAGTCAGCTTTCACCGTGGCCGGTGAGATGCCGAGCGCTTCCGCAGTCTCTTCAATCGTCAGCCCGCCGAAGAATCGCAGTTCGACGACGCGGCTTTGTCGCGCGTCAAGCGCGGCGAGAGCATGAAGCGCATCATCGAGCCGGACGAGATCAACATCGCGCGTCTGCGCGTGATTCACCGCTTCGTCGAGCGACAACTTTTGCTGCGGGCCGCCGCGTTTCGAGGCTTGATGACGGCGCGCGTGGTCAACCAGTATGCGACGCATGGACTGCGCGGCGACGCCGAAAAAGTGCGCGCGGTTCTGCCAGTCAACGCGCGTCTGGTCAATCAGTTTGAGGTAGGCTTCGTGGACGAGCGCGGTCGGCTGCAAGGTGTGGTCGGGGCGTTCCTGACGCAGGTAGTGATTAGCCAGACGGCGCAGTTCGTCATAGACGAGCGGCATCAGACGCGCGGGCGCATCTTTGTCGCCGCCACTCATCTCTTGCAGAATTTGAGTGACATCTTCCGGCGAAGGCACTTGAACGAAACCTCACGCGCGAGAGTCCAACCACCTTGATTGACAGCGGCGCGAAGTATAGCAAACCCGTCCTGCGATTAGCGCCACATTTACCCGGCCCACAAATAATACTTACACGCCACCAGCCTTTTCCGCTCTCCTTTGCGCGTTACTTGATAGAGGCCGAAAAAATTTAAACGCGCGCCAAAGACGGTCAAGCCTTAATAGATCGGGAGCGCTGTCAAATCGGCCAAGGGTTTAATCCGCGAGAGCGAATCATGCGCGTCCGAGTCCAAGACGAACTAAGGAGAAACAAATGAACAGCTACATCTCTCTGAATCCGCTGATGGCGTTAGCCCTCACGCTCTGCACCGCTGTGTCCTTAATGATCTTCGGTTGCAGTTCCGGTGAAGCGGGCGCTAATGCCGGTGACGGCTGGCAACAGCACTACGACGCGCGGCTCGGCTTCATCGTCGAACACCCGGCGGGGTGGACGGTTGCCACGGAGGGCTACACCATCATCGTTCAGAGCGCGGATCACACGTCGCTCGTGCTGGCCGAGGCGTTCGTCGGCAACCCCGGCGAGACCGCCAAGGCACATGTGAGCAGTATTTCGGCGGGGCATCCCACGCTGTTTCCGAAGGCTCATTTTGAGCGGGTCGCGCAGCAAGGGTCTCCGGGCGATGAAGTCGTCGGCGCGCTGACTTACCGCAATGCGCTAGGGCAGACGGGCGAGGCGCGCGTGCTCTGCTCTCTCTACCAGCGCAGCGGGATGCTCTATGCGATGGCCGCTCCGGGCGAACGTTTCACGACGGAACGCGCGACGCTGCTGCGGATTCTTCAGTCGCTCCGCTTCGGGCCGCCTCCGAGCGACCAGAAGACGGCGGCGGCGGGCGGGCGTGGTTCGACAAAGGGAGCGACGGCGGTGGGGACGGGCGGTCTTCGTTTCGTGCGCTGGACTGACCCGAAGGAGCATGCCTACAGCGTCGAGGTGCCGCAGGGCTGGACGGTTGACGGCGGAGCTTATCGTTTCGACAGCTCGGACGTGCGCTCGATGAACAGGGTCACGTCGCCGGACAACGACATGATGGCGCAAATAGGAAATCAGAATCTGCCTTCGACGCTACTTCCGCCGTCGCCTTCCGTGATGCGAACCTACCCCGGAGCGCGCGAGGGCGTCCCTTTCTCGCCGAACCACACTTCCCAGATGATGATTTTGCGCTACATGCCCGCGGTCGAATTCAGCAAGTGGTATCTGGACAAAGTTGTGAAGCAGGAGGTGGATGATCTCTCCATCGTCAGCGAGAAAGAGTTGGCCGAATCTTCGCAACGCCTGACCGAAGGGCTGAGCAGCAGGCTGGGCGCGGCGTGGCAAGCGAAAGTCACCGTCGCGCAAACCGAATTCAAGGGGCGCAACAAACAGACCGGGAAGCAGGTTGCCGGTATCATCGTCTCGAAGGTTTCCATTCAATCGAGTCGGCCCAATCCTAATATGCCTTCCATCAACCCGATTGTGGCGTGGAACGCGCTACCCAACATCATGATCTACGTGGCCGACGACAAGCAGGAAGCGCGTCAACAGATGCTCAAAGAAATCGTCATGCATCTGAACCAGTCTTATCGCGACGACCCCGCGTTTATGGAGAAGTACAATCAGCAACAGGCACGCGATAACAGTGCGCTGGCGCAGGGGGGCGCTGCCGCAATCGAGAGGAGCAAGCAAACCACGGCGGCGATTGCCCGCAACGCCGAAGCCAATCGTCAGAGCATCATGGGTTCTTACTGGAGTCGCAATGAGGCGCGAGGCGAGCAGCAGAGGGGCTTCACCAACTACCTCTCAGACCAGACGGACGTGAACGATCCCGGCACAGGCCATTCATACAAGGTGGCTTCCGGCTACAGCAACTATTATCGAGACCCGCGCAGCGGCACGATCATCGGGACGAATTCGGCGGAACGTCCGAGCGTTGACTTAACGACGCTGACCGAGTTCTAGTCGCTTCCCGCGAGGCGCGGCAAGAATACTTCCGTCGTCATGAGAAGAGCGGCGCGCAACGTGAGGGCTAAGCC
>JBAVPI010000823.1:0-1895 GCA_049692915.1 Pyrinomonadaceae bacterium | reverse complement strand
CCTTCGCCGTCGCCCATGCCCCCGCCCGTGCCGGGGCCGGAGGAAATCTCCGTGCTCTTTGATTTAGGGTCGCCAATCGGCCCGCCCTTGTATTCGGGCATCAGCTTCGGGTCAACGTCAATCTGCGGGATGACGGCGAGTTGCGGATTCTTGATGGTCGGCGGGTGCGGGTCGGGCGGTAGAATCTGCGGCCCTAACTGCGCCAGCACAGTTCCCTTCGACGCGGGCGCTTGTTCCTGACGACCACCGCCGCCGCCGCCGCCCGGCTTCTCCTGCTCAGGCTTCGACCCGCCGCCCTTGCCCTTGTTGAGACCCGCGTTGCCCTTGTCCGGCGTCGGCTGCTCCTTCGGGATTTCGGTGTCTTCGGGAACCATCCCGATTAACTCCAGATTCTCGTTCTCGTTCTGCACGACGACGCATTCGCGCCCGATCATGGCGTAGAGGCGGCACTTGTCAATGTTGGTGATGGCGAGATAGGCCGACGCGACGAACAGGAACAGAAACAGCGGCGCGATGAGGGCCGGGGCGACGTATTCCTGACCGAAAAACTTCTTCGCGTACTGACCGTAACCGGCGGCGCTGCGCTTGGTGAAGCCGACGGGATCGCGTTTGAACTCAGGCCACGTTAACTCGGATTCGCGAGCCACCGCCTGCATCTCCGTGGTCAAGCGCCGCACCAGACCCGTCTCTTCGAGGATGGTTAAATTATATTCGCCGCGATTGACGCGGGGGGCGGGAGCGCCGTTTTGATGGCCGTCCGCCGCGGCAAAGCCGTTGCCCGCAGCGTAGTTGCCGGAGGTCGCATCGCCGGAAGACGCATGGCCGTTTGAACTCACTTCGCCGGGCGTGGGCGGCGTCGCGATGTATGTCGCGGAGTCTTCAGCATAAGTCGCAGAGTCGTCGGCCACGCCTGAGGCGACAGCCGCCGGAGCGACCGCGCTATCGAGAGGCGTCCCATCCACCGGGCAAAAACCGAATTTATTATCGAATTCTTCCCCACACGTTTGACACTGTTTCATCTTCCTACCTCGTTGCTGACGCCTTAAAAAATGATCTGTGTAAAATTCGGCGGAGCGTCGGACTCACTCACCCGTCCGGCGACTCCTCTTCACATGCGACTGTGAGAAGTATATCAAACGTCTCGACGGCTTGCGTACCCTGTGAGGACGGGGAGTCGCCCGTCAAACCACCTCTAAACGGTGTTTGGATGCACCTAATTGTCAAACGGTGCGCCGCGCCTGCAAACTGTTTGTACCAAAGTCAGGCAGTTGACTCGCCGCCGGACGGCATCTAAACTGGCCGGGAATAACGCTCCCTAATTTCGACGCACCAGAGTCGCCGCGCCTGCGTTCCGGGACACGTCTGAGACGGCCTCGACGCCGCGCTCGAAGAGCCTTTCAGCACGATGAAAAAGCAACAAAAACGTTCTCGCATCAGCCGCTCGGCGTCGGCCCTCGCGGCGGTCGTCCTGCTTCTCACTTCGCTGGCGGCATCCGGTCAAAACGTCGCCGAACCGCGACGCGAACAACTGCTCAACGGACTCAAGCTGCTCATCGTCAATCGTCAGGGCGACCCGAACGTGCTTCTCAAACTCCGCGTCCACAGCGGCGCGGCCTTTGATTTAGCGGGCAAAGAAGGGCTGACTTCTCTGCTCACCGATGCCTTCTTCGACGCTGAAACGCGCGCCTATGTGAAGGACGAACTGGGCGGGCGGCTGGATGTTTCGACCAACTACGACGCCATCAATATCACGCTCGAAGGCAAAACCGCCGATTTCGAGCGGCTCGCGGAACTCCTGCGCGGCGCATTGTTGAATACGCAACTGACGCCGGAATCGGTCACGCGTCTGCGCGAGGCGAGAATCAAGACGGCGCGCGAAGTCAGTCTCGCGCCCG
>JBAVPI010000822.1:0-2370 GCA_049692915.1 Pyrinomonadaceae bacterium | reverse complement strand
GTGTGGACGTGCGTGTGCCACTTCATGCATTCGATGGCGCGGACTACGGAGAGGTGCATTCCCTCCTTCCACCCCGCCGTCGTGATGACGCCCGGACGCGCAAGGGCTTTGAGCGTCACTCTGAAGACCGGCAGGCCGATGAAGTCTATGAAGATGGAGACGCCCTGATCGCCGGTCAACTCCGACACGGTTTCAAGAAACGCTTCCTCGGAAAGTTGATAAGCCTTTCGATAGGTCGCGTCCGTCTCGTATCGCGCCTGATCGAAAAAGAGGTTCTCGAAGCGGCGTCGGTCTACGGGCGTCAGACCTGAGCGTCGGAGCAGTTCAAGGCGCTCGTCGCTGGAAGCGATCATTGCGGGCTTGCAACCGGCAAACTTCGCCAGACCCAACTCCGCCAGCGTGACGCCTCCGCCCCAACCCCAGACGTGCACGTCGCGCTGTGCATCTTCCGGCAACTGTAAACGCAGACAGCCGTAAGCGACTTTCCAATTCGCCCATGCGGTGACGTAGCGGAGCGAGAACGCGGCCCAGCAACGGAGATCGAATTTCGTCCCGTCAGGAATTTTAATCAGATTTTTTTCGCGCAGTTTCGTCCGCTTGGCGAGCAGGCCGATAGTGCCCGGCGCGTCATACGCGTAGATTTGTTGCGCGTAGCCGAGGTCGTCCCACACGCCGTTACAAAAAACGAGACAGAGATCGCCTTCCTTTACGGACTTGACCGCTGCGCCCACCTGCAACACGCGCACGACCCCCGCGTTGCCGATGACCACGCTCGCTTCACGGCGTTGACGACAGATATCTACCGGATCGCGCTCGACCGCGTGCGACATATTTCCTTCCCAGCACCCGTAGATCGGTTCCGCCAGAACCTCTGCTTCGTTGATGTCTGGAAATGTGAACATCTCACGCCTGAGTTCTCCTCCGTTGGAGTCGTTCGCGGCTCGATGCTGTGGGCCTTGATGTAGCACCCACGCTTCCGTTGTAATCATTTTGGGCTATTCTCCCTCAATGGGCGATGATTTCCGTGAAGAGCGTCTTGAACACGCGAAAGAGGCGCGTGCGCTCCGGCTTCGACCGTTACGAGTCAAAAAAAAACTCGTTGCATGTGGTTTGATCAGCGATGCGATTTAAGAGGTTGACCCGTGAATTTTCAACCGGCACCGACGGCTAATTTTTCGTGTTTGAGCTTGCTCTACCGTGTTTCGATTGTAGCTCAATGCTCCGATTTTAACTATCACTTTTAACTATCACGCTTCCAGCGTAAAAGGTAAACTTTCGTCCATGTCAACAGACGAGAATTCATGGCCTGCGCCGCCGGAGAAGCTGCTCGTCTCGCATGAAAGCGTTCATGTCTGGCGAGCTTTTTTGAACTCGACTTCGGTCGCCGAACGATTAATTCCTCTGCTCAATTCCGTTGAAATCCAACGCGCTGAGAGTTTCTATTTTGCCAGAGACCGGACGCGCTACATCAACGGGCATGGCGTGCTCAGAGATATTCTGAGTCGTTACACGGATCGAGCGCCACAGGCACTCCGTTTTGACTACGCCGAATACGGCAAGCCCTATCTCGCGAAAGGTTACGGAGCGGACGGGCTTCGCTTTAATATGTCTCACTCTCATGAGGTGGGACTCTATGCCGTCACGCTCCATCGCGAGGTCGGCGTTGACGTTGAGCACATGCGCGCGGACTTTGCGCGCGAAGAAGTTGCCGAACGTTTCTTCTCGCGTGCTGAAGTCGAAGCTCTTCGCACGCTCCCCGCTCACCTGCGTACTGACGGATTTTTCAACTGCTGGACACGCAAGGAAGCCTACATTAAAGCGATTGGAGAAGGACTTAATTTTCCGCTCGATCAATTTACCGTCTCCCTCGAACCGGGCGAGACGGCGATGCTGCTTGACGTTGCCGGTAAGCCTCAAGAAGCGACGCGCTGGTCAATGCAACAGTTATTTCCGCAGGCTGGCTACGCGGCGGCGCTTGCTGTCGAGGGGGTCGGGTGGCAGATAGAACGCTGGGGATGGACGGTGCAAAGTCGCAGCCGGAACGATTAAGCCGCGCCAGTCTTTTTAACTATCCGTCCACACACTATCCATCTACAGGCGGCCAGCCGCCTCAAAAATTTCCGTGGCAATCTCTTCGACGCTCCTCCCGTGCATCACGCACACGTGCAGCGCAGCGAGTTCGTATGCCGCGCGCCTCTCTTCATAAAGTCTCTGCGCGTTTTCGCGTCCGCGCGCGAGCGGTCTGTCCTCGACGGCGTCGCCGATGCGCTTCCAGCACAACTCGAAGGGCGCGTCGAGCCAGACGGTCAAACAGTCGTGCGCGGCGACGAGAGAGCGGTTACGCTCAAGCGTCCAAGCGCCGCCGCCCGT
>JBAVPI010000821.1:0-1887 GCA_049692915.1 Pyrinomonadaceae bacterium | reverse complement strand
GCGTTGTTGTCTGCGGTGAACGGGAGCATGTCGCTCTCCGAGGTGTGATACAGAATTCCCACGGGGTCGCGCCGGATTTGTTCGTCGGCGCGCTCGCCGCCCTCCTTGAAAACGTAGTAGCCGCGCGCGCGATTTTCCATCACGTAATCGTCGAGGATACGCGCGCCGTTGCTGTAACGTTCGTAGTTCTCCTTCTGCTCGACGAGCCAGATTTTTTCCGGCTTGTAATCCGTCAGACTCTTCGCGGACGCCTGCGCATAGACCGTGTTCTGCTCGCCGACGACGTTGACGACGCGCTGCCCCTTGTACCTTTCGGCGAGCAGCGTGTTGACGTGGCGCGCAGACCAAGAGACGCCGCAGTAGGCGAAGAAAAGGAGTGCGACAAGCGACACGAGGCCGACGGGATAGACGGCGCGGCGATGTTGATAACAACTGAAAACGACGCGCGCGACGAACGGCACGCGTGATTTGAAAGTGAGAATTTGACGGCGCTGCTTCGAGGCGGTCGGGAGAAACTTGCCCATCTCCTGAAAGATCAGGTGATAGAGCCAGAGCTTGTGCAATTGTTCGTAAAGCCCGCTTTTCCTGAGAAATTTGAACTTTTCGAGCGCCGCGTCCAGCTTCTCGCGATTGGCTGATTGCTGCGCGAGCGTGTGCGTCAGAAAGCGCAGGCGCACTTCGGGCCGGTCAAAGAAGTGCGCGTAGCGTTCCACAATCTTCGAGTAGGTGAGTGTCGAATCCACGGACATTGACAGACTCTCCGCAACCGTCATCCAACAATAACGACCTTAGCCTCCGGCCTTACTTGACACGCTTGCCGGTCAACAACTTTCTCTCACTTCCCTGTTCCGACGACGATGGCATTCGCGGCCACGCCCCTTGCGCGCAGTTGCGACAGATATTGCGAGGCGGCTTCGCGCGTCCCAAAATTTCCCGACTGAACCCTGTACCACATCCCGCGTTTCTCTAACTCGACGGGGACGACGCGCGCCTCGAAGCCCGCGGCCCTGAGTGTCGAAGCTTGCGCGTTCGCCTGCGACGCGTCGCTGTAGGAAGCGACCTGTAAAAGATATTTGCCGTCTTCCGCGTTAACGGTCTCCTTTTGCTCTACCTTGGCGACAGGCGCGGGCTTCGGTCTTTCCGGTTCTTTCGCGACGACGGCGGACTCCGCACGATTCGACGCCGCCACCGCAACTAAGGGCGCAGGGGTCGCTTCACGCGCGAGGTTCATCGCCTGATTTTGTCTGACGGGGTTGGCGAAAACTTCCGCCTGTCCGTTTGGCCTGAGCCAACTGCCGAGCGTGATGATCGAGACGAAGCTGATGCCGCCGAGAAGCAACCAGACCGGCGCGATGTGCAGTAGGCGCACGCCGACCGCGTAATTGTCGGGATTGATCGCGACATCACGGGCGACGACACGACGGGGGCGCAACTCTTCGACTTCGCTGCCGTCAAAGGTCACGGCCTCCGCCGGAATCGGTGCGGCGGTCAGTTTCGTCGAGGCGCTGTGCGTGTTGAAAACATCTTCCAGCACGAGCGACTCGTCTTGCGAAGAGGCGACGGAGATGGCTGCCTCCGGCATCAAGAGCACCTCATCCGTCGTGGCCGCCGACGCCTCTTGAGGGTCGCCGGACGCCGCCCACGTTGCGAGCGATTCGTGTTCTTCCACAGGGAAAGTCAACGACTCGTCGCCCAGTGAGATCGCCTCGTAAGTCATCGCGCAAACGGCGCACACGACGCCGATTGAGTTCGCCGCCGCGTCCGCGTCGTGCGAATTTTCCGCGGAGCAGTTGGGGCATATGGCTTTCATACTTTTACTCCAGACAGTCTGCCGGAATTGAGGTTCGCCCCAGAGCAGGGGGCGCTTTCCATCGTTCAAACTTGTGA
>JBAVPI010000820.1:0-2324 GCA_049692915.1 Pyrinomonadaceae bacterium | reverse complement strand
CCGTGCGCGAGGGCGGGCGGCTCACCGTCTATGTCGGCTCGGCGTCGGGCGGCGTGTGGAAGTCCGTCAACGGCGGCACGACGTACAAGCCCGTCTTCGACAAACAGGGCGTCCAGTCCATCGGCGCGATCACGATTGACCCGAAGAACCCGAAAGTCATCTGGGTCGGCACGGGCGAGCCTTGGACGCGCAACTCGGTCTCGGTCGGCGACGGCGTTTACAAGTCTGTGGACGGCGGCGACAACTGGACGAACGTCGGCCTCAAAGATTCCGAGCGCATCGCGAAGATTCTCGTTGACCCGAACGAGACGGACACGGCCTACGTCTGCGCGCCGGGCAAGCTGTGGAGCGATTCGGACGAGCGCGGTCTTTATAAGACGACCGACGGCGGCAAGTCGTGGACGAAAATCCTGAAGGGCGCGAACCTCTCGACCGGCTGCTCGATGATCACGATGGACAGGCAGAACCCGAAGACGCTCTACGCGGGGATGTGGGATTTCCGTCGCAAGGGTTGGACGTTCCGCTCCGGCGGCGAGGGCGCGGACTCTCCGAGCGGGAGCGGCCTTTTCAAGAGCACGGACGGCGGCGCGACGTGGACGGAACTGAACGAAGGGACGGCGAAGGGATTGCCCTCGAAGCCGTGGGGTCGCGTGGCGGTCACGTCCGCACCTTCGAAGCCAAACGTCGTCTATGCTTTCATCGAAGCCGTCCCGCCGAAGAACGCGCTCTATCGTTCCGACGACGGAGGCCAAACGTGGGCCGCGCTCGACCGCAGCCAGAGCATGATCTGGCGTCCGTTCTACTTCGCCAACTTGATCGTTGACCCGAAGGACGAGAACAAAATCTACAAGCCAGACCTTTCTCTCATCGTCAGCAACGACGGCGGGCAGAGTTTCAGCAACATCTCCGGCGGCGCGCACGGCGATTTCCATGACGTGTGGATTAACCCCGACAACACGGATCATCTCATCGCGGGCGATGACGGCGGCATCTGGTATTCCTACGACGGCGGCAACCGCTGGTGGAAAGCGCAGAACCTCCCCATCTCGCAGTTCTATCATGTGAGCGTTGACATGGACACGCCGTATCACGTCTATGGCGGCTTACAGGACAACAGCGATTGGGTGGGCGACTCGCAGTTTCCCGGCGGCATCAGCAACAGTCGTTGGGAGAACATCTACGGCGGCGACGGCTTCTACGTCTTCGCAGACCCCGCAGACCCCGAATATATCTACGCCGAGTCGCAGGGCGGAGAGATCAGTCGCATCAATCGCAAGACGCACGAGACGCGCAACATCAAACCGCTTCCCCAGTACAGCGAAGGCAAGCTGCGCTTTAACTGGAACACCCCCGTGCATCTCTCGCCGACGCAGAAGGGCACGATCTACATCGGCGCTCAGTATCTCTTTCGCTCGCGCGACCGGGGGCAGACGTGGGAGCGCGTCTCGCCGGATTTAACGACGAACGACCCTCAGAAGCAGAAGCAGGAATTGTCGGGCGGCGTCTCCGTTGACAACTCTTACGCCGAGATGCACACGACGATTTATGCCGTCGCCGAGTCGCCGAAGAACTCCAGTCTCGTCTGGGTCGGAACAGATGACGGCAACGTGCAGTTGACGCGCGACGGCGGGAAGACTTGGAAGAACGTCGTCGCGAACATTCAGGGCTTGCCGAAAAACGCTTGGGTCTCGTCCATCGAGGCGGGACATTTTGAAGAAGGCACGGCTTACGCCACCTTCGATCTTCATACGTTCGGCGACATGCGTCCTTACGTTTACAAGACGACGGACTTCGGCCAGACGTGGACGCCGCTCGTCGCGCCCGCGGGTGGAGTTCGCGGCTACGCGCACGTCGTCAAGGAAGATTTGGTCAATCGCGACCTGCTCTTCGTCGGCACGGAGTTCGGCCTCTGGGTCTCGCTCGACGGCGGGCGCGGCTGGCAGCAATACAAGGGCGGCGACCTGCCTGCCGTGGCGGTGCGCGACCTCGCCATCCACCCGCGCGATCACGACCTTGTAATCGCGACGCACGGGCGCGGTATCTGGATCGTGGACGACATCACGCCCCTGCGCGCGTTGACGCCCGCGACGCTTGCCAAGGATGCCGTCTTTATAGACGCCAAGCCTGCCGTGCGGAGCGTCGCGGGCGGCGGCGGGTGGCCGAACGGCGACGCGGAGTTCGTCGGCGACAATCCGACGGACGAAGCCGTTATCACTTACTACCAGAAGAAGCGGCATATCTTCGGCGATCTGAAAATCGAGGTCTTCGACGCGACGGGCAAATCGCTCGGCGTCATTCCGAGCAGCAAGCGCAGGGGCTTGAAC
>JBAVPI010000819.1:0-3465 GCA_049692915.1 Pyrinomonadaceae bacterium | reverse complement strand
TCGCGAGCGTAATCCAGACGAGTTGCCACACGGAGGGCAGCCCGCGCGCCGCCAGCACCGCGCCGAGAAATGCGAACGGCAGCGCGAAGAGCGTGTGCTCGATCTTAATCATTTCGAGCGTCGTGCGGATGTTGTGTGCGGCGGTCGTCATTTTCAATTCGGGCAAAGCAACTTCAACCCGACTGTTAGCAAAATCCGGGCCGGTGTCGCGGCGGCTCAAATCAAGCGTGCGCGCGCCGGTCGCCCGAACAACGCGCCCCTCGCTCTCGCAAATTGCCACGCGCCGCGCAGAGTTGTCGCAGCTTGCCAATGCGCGCCGCCCTAACGCTTCTGCCAGTAATCGGGCGACTCCTGCATCTGCGGGTCGGGGCGTTCCATCCAACGCTCCGGCCTGTGCAGTTCGATGAAGCCGAACTGCCGGTACAACTCGTGCGCGTCCTTCGTCGCCAGCACCCAACGCCGGAAGCCCTGCAACTCCGCGTGCGACAGGATGACTTCCATCAACCACTTCGACAATCCACGCCCGCGATATTCAGTGACGATGAACACGTCGGCCACCCACCCGAACGTCGCGTAGTCGGTGACGACGCGCGCGAAGCCGATTTGTCGTGCGCCTTCGTAGATGCCGAAGGGAAGCGAGTTTTCAATCGAGCGCCGGACGACTTCAATGGCGCGGCCCTGTCCCCAGTAACTCTCCTCGTTGATGAAGCGATGGATGAGCGCGAGGTCGAGCCGCGCCGGGTCGGTGCTGATTGTGTAGGCATCACGCCGCCACTCGCTTTGAGCCAAACTGTTAACCTCCGGTTTGTTCATCACCCTGCGCTCCGGTTTGTTCATCATCCTGCGCTTGGGACGTTCAATCGCCCTCGACTTCCAAAGGCTCAGGCGCGGTCGGGTCGCCCCTCCATCGCGTCGCTTGCGCGTGCGGGACGCCGAACTGGTCGAGGATGCGAAAGACGAGGTGGTCAACGAGTTCCTCAATCGTCCGCGGGCGATGGTAAAAGCCCGGACTGGCGGGCAGGATACGCGCGCCCGCGTGCGCAAGCTTGAGCATGTTCTCCAGATGAATCGCGTTGTAGGGCGATTCGCGCGCGACGAGCACGAGCTTGCGTCCTTCTTTGAGCGTCACGTCCGCCGCGCGGTGAATCAGATTCGTTCCCGCGCCCGACGCAATCGCGCCGAGCGTCCCCATCGAGCACGGCACGACGACCATGCCCGCCTGCACGTGCGACCCGGAAGCGGGCGGAGCGGCCATGTTATCAAGGCGATGAAAACGGATGAGCTTCGACTCACGCGGCAATCCCAGCCATTCGTTGACGCCGTGCGCGTCGCCCGCGCGTAGCGTCGCGCCGAGTTCGACGCGCGCCACGACGAGCGCCGAATCCGACATGATGAGATTAACGCGCTCGACCCCGCCGCTCGCCGCCAGATAATGCAGCGTGCGTTGCGCGTAAATCGCGCCGGAGGCTCCCGTGATGGCGACGGTCAGTTCCATAAAAATAGAGGTTGGAGGTCGGAGGTCAAAGGTTAGTCAGAACAGTTTTCACTGACCTCTAACCTCCGGCCTCCAGCCTCTGCTTCGTCCATCTTACGAGGCGGCATCTGGCAGGGCAAGTGAGCCGGGTTGATGGAGCGCGCGGCTTCGATGCTAGAATGCCCGCTCGACTTTGAAGGATGACGGAAATTCATATTGACTCGATGGACTTACAAGAAATAGAGAGACTGTTGCGGGCTTTCAAGAGCGGCGAACTGAACGAGGCGGAGGCCGCGCGGCAAATCGGCGGCCTGCATTTTGAAGACCTCGGCCACACGCGGCTGGATACGGCGCGGGCGGCGCGGCAGGGGTTTCCCGAAGTCGTCTTCGGGGCGGGCAAGTCGCGCGCGCAGGTTGTCGAAATCGTGGAACGGCTCGTAGCGCGCTCTCCCAACGTGCTCGTGACGCGCACGGACGAAGCGACGTTCGGCGAGGTACGCAACGTCGTGACGGATGCGGAGTGGCACGCTTCGGCGCGCATGATTCGCGTCCGCCGCGACATGGAAGTGCGCGGCGTCGGCCCCGTCCTCATCGTCACCGCGGGGACGAGCGACATCCCCGTCGCGGAAGAGGCCGCGCTGACCGCTGAAGCGATGGGAAACTACGTCGAGCGTCTGTGGGACGTGGGTGTCGCGGGGGTTCATCGAGTGCTGGCCGAGCGGGAACGCTTGCGCCGCGCGCGTGTCATCATCGTCTGCGCAGGGATGGAGGGGGCGCTGCCTTCGGTCGTCGGCGGACTGGTGAGTGCGCCGGTCATCGCCGTCCCGACGAGCGTCGGCTACGGCGCTTCGTTCGGCGGCGTCGCCGCGCTCTTGGGCATGCTCAACTCGTGTGCATCGAACGTCACGGTCGTCAATATTGATAACGGCTTCGGCGCAGGCTTCGTCGCCAGCCTGATCAATCGCACGTGGAAAAAAGAAGCGTCGAGTGATGAGTCATGAGTCACAAACGCATCGCCGGACATTCCCGCTTCACGGCTCACCTCTCTCTACTCATCATTACGGCTTTGCTGCTCGCGGGTTGCGGGGCGCGGCGCACGCCCGACCTTGAACGCATCTTCGCGTCGGCGCGCACGCGCGAAGGTAAGCGTCCCGTCATCATCATCCCCGGCATCCTCGGCTCGCAGATCGTCAACCGCCGGACGGGCGAAGTGGTCTGGCCTTCGGCCTTCCGCTCCGACGTGGACGGCCTCGACCTGCCCGTCTCGCCCGACCTCGCCGCCAACCGTGATGAACTCGACGCGTCACGCATCGTCGAGACGGCGAAACTCGCGAAGCTTGCGCCCGAAGTCTATGTTTATTATGCGCTGATTCAGGCGCTCAAACGCTACGGCGGCTACACGGAAGGCGACTGGGCCGCGCCCGCCGCCGACGGCGACAGGGATACTTTCTACGTCTTCCCTTACGACTGGCGGCGCGACAACGTGGAGACGGCGCGTGAACTCGTCCATCGCGTCGAAGCCCTCAAGCTCAAGCTTAATCGCCCCGACCTGCGCTTCAACGTCGTCGCTCATTCGATGGGCGGACTCGTCGCGCGCTACGCGGCGATGTACGGCGACGCAGACCTCCCCTCTGAAGGCATCGCGCCGCAGTTGACGTGGGCGGGCGGGAATTTCATCAACAAGATTTTCATGTTCGGCACGCCCAACGAAGGCTCTGTGGAAGCCTTTGTGACGCTGCTCGACGGCTTCTCGGTAACGGACGGCTTGCGCCGCCGCGTGCACCTGCTCAACAAACTCTCAAGAGAAGATGCGATGACCGCGCCCTCGATTTATCAACTCATGCCGCACGGCGGACAGGCGCGTTTCCTCGACGACAATTTGCAGCCTCTGACGGTTGATCTGTACGACCCCGCGACGTGGAAGCGTTACGGTTGGGGCGCGGTCAACGACCCGGAGTTTCGCGCGGCCTTCGAGCGCGGCACGGCGAAGG
>JBAVPI010000818.1:0-3623 GCA_049692915.1 Pyrinomonadaceae bacterium | reverse complement strand
CTTCATCTTCAACATGGCGCGGCGCGAGATACGCGCGTCGTGGCGGCGTCTGCTCTTTTTCTTTCTGTGCATCGGCATCGGCGTCGGCTCAATCGTCGCGCTGCGTTCGATGATACAGAATCTCAACCGCGCGGTGACGGGCGAGGCGCGCGCTTTGATGACGGCGGACGTACAGGCCGAGACGACGCGCGAATGGACGCCCGAAAATCTCGCTGTCGTCGAACGCATCGCCCGCCCGCCGCTCGTCGAGTCGCGCGCCGAGACGATTGAGGCGGCGACGATGGCACGTCCCTCGGACGAGTCTCGTGAAGGCGCTTTGATGGTGGAACTCAAGGGCATCGAGCCGCCGTTTCCGCTCTACGGAGATTTTCGACTCGTTGATAATCGGGCTTTCGATTATTCGCTCCTCGCGGGAGACGGTGCGGTGGTCGCGCCGCTGTTGCTCGAACGTCTCAGCCTACGCGTCGGCGATGGCTTGAAGATCGGCGACAAGACTTTTCAGATTCGCGGCGTGACGACGCAGGAGCCGGGCAGCGGCGGCGGCTTTCGTCTGGGGCCGCGCGTCTTCGTCGGATTGCAAGACTTGAAGAACGCAGGCCTCACGGGTTTCGGCAACCGCGCTCGTCACAAAATTCTCTTCAAGACTGCGGGCGACGCGGAGATGCAAACGCTGGTCGGGCGCTTGAGAACCGAACTCGGCAACAACGTCGTTAACGTGCGCTCGTACAGGGATTCGGAAGAGAGTCTGGGCGAACGTTTCGCGCTCGCGGAAAACTATCTTTCGCTGACGGGACTCGTCATTCTCGTCCTCGGCGGCATCGGCGTCTCTTCGGTCACGCGTGTCTTCATCGAGCAGCAAAAGAAAGCCATCGCCATTCTTAAATGCGTGGGCGGGACGGGACGGCAATTGACGGCGACGTTTCTCTTGCAGGTTGTCGTGCTCGGCTTCGCGGGCAGCCTGCTCGGCATCATGCTGGCGAAGGCGGCGCTCGTCTTCATCCGCGCACGCTTCGCCGCGAGTCTCCCTTCAAATCTCGACTACGGACTTCAGTGGGGTTCCGTCGCGCAGGGCTTAATCCTCGGCCTGCTCATCTCCGTGCTTTTCTCGGCGCTCCCGCTGCTGCGTATCCGGCACATCAAGCCGAACATGCTGTTGCGCGAAAGCGCGAGCGACGAAACGCGACGGCGTGGCTGGCTCGATTTCTCGCGCTGGCTCGTCAGCGTCGGCGTCGTCTTCGGCCTGCTCATGCTGGCGGCGTGGCAGGCCGGATCAATCAAGGTCGGCGTCTATTTTCTCGCCGGACTCGGCGCGACGGCGGCGCTGCTCTACGGCGCGGCGTGGCTTTTGATCTTCCTCGTCCGGCGCGCGCGCGTCGTTCAGTCTTTCGCGCTCCGGCAGGGCATCAACAGTCTGCACCGGCCCGGCAATCAGACGCGCGTCGTCGTGATGGCGGTCGGCCTCGGCGTGTTTCTCGTGATGGCGATTCAATCGCTTCAGACGAACATCCTGTCGGAGTTTGACCTTGCACGGCGCGGCCAAATCCCGAACATGTTTTTGATTGACGTGCAGAAGGATCAGGCCGACGGCGTCGCGGGGTTGGTCGAAGAGGCGACGGGCAAGCGGCCCGAACTGATCCCCACGGTGCGCGCGCGCATCGTCGCGATTAACGGGCGCGAAGTTGACCTCGACGAGACAGCCATGCGGCACGAGCGCGGGCGACTGGGGCGCGAGTACGTCGTCACGTATCGCCCGCACCTCGAATATAACGAGACGATTACGGCGGGGCAGTTCTGGGATGAAACCGCCTCGCCGGAGCCGGAGATTTCCGTGGAAGAGAGCATGCGCGGCGTCGCGGGGTTGGACTTGGGCGGCACGGTCACGTTCGACATACTGGGCCGCAAAATCACTGCACGGGTCACGAGCACGCGGCGCGTTGATTGGCGCAACTCGCGCACAGGTTTCATGGTGCTGTTCCGCCCCGGCTCGCTTGAGGGTGCGCCGCAGAATCTGGTCGGAGCGATTGACGGCCCCCCCGACGAACCCGCTCGCTCGCGCTTTCAACGCACGCTGCTCGACCGCTATCCGAACATCTCCGTCATAGACGTGGCCGACATCGTGCGCAACGTCAACCGCATCCTCTCGAACATCACTCTCGGCGTCTCGTTCATCGGCGGATTCGTTTTCCTGAGCGGCGCGCTGATTCTCGTCGGCTCAATCGCCATGACGAAATTTCAACGCGTGTACGAAGCGGCGATCTTAAAAACGCTCGGCGCAAAACGCGCGACGCTGCTCGTCATCCTGCTCGCCGAATACAGCCTGCTCGGACTCGTCGCCGGCATCATCGGCTCGCTCGCGGCGACCGCTCTGTCCTACGCCGTCGCGCGCTACGTTTTCGAGATTGACTGGACGTACACGCCCGCCTTCAACCTCACGGGGATAGTCGCGACCATCCTCTTCGTGACGGTCGTCGGCGCTCTCTCAAGTTTCGACGTGCTGACGCGCAAACCGCTCGCGATTCTGCGCGCGCAATGAAGTGGATTGAGTGAGTGCACACTGCGGGCAGCGGGCTGCTCGACGAAAGCAGTGCGTCGGAAATCGGGAGGGTTGAAGCGTTGGCGATTAACGTGAGAGCACCATGCGACGAGGGCATCATTCGCTCCGGGTCTGCTGACGCCACAACGTCCGGCGACAAGAGCACGGGGCGTTGGGTCTTGGCGGCGACCATTCTCGGTTCGAGCATCACCTTCATTGACGGCACGGTGGTCAACGTCGCGCTGCCTGTGCTGCAAAGAGAACTCAACGCGAGCGCGACCGACGCGCAGTGGGTTGTCGAGTCTTACGCGCTGATGCTCGCCGCGCTGCTCCTCGTCGGCGGTTCCTTGGGCGACCACTACGGCAGAAAGAAAATCTTCGCGGCGGGCGTCACACTCTTCGTCGTCGCCTCCCTTTGGTGCGGACTTTCGCCTAACACCGGACATCTCATCATTGCGCGGGCGGTGCAGGGCGTGGGGGCGGCCTTGCTCGTGCCCGGCAGTCTGGCAATCATCAGCGCGTCGTTTCCGAAAGCGGAGCGCGGTCGCGCCATCGGCACATGGTCGGGTTTTACGGCAATTGCCGCGGGGTTAGGCCCCGTCTTGGGCGGGTGGCTCATCGA
This sequence comes from Pyrinomonadaceae bacterium, assembly GCA_049692915.1. Lineage (GTDB taxonomy): Bacteria > Acidobacteriota > Blastocatellia > Pyrinomonadales > Pyrinomonadaceae > JAIVJG01. The sequence goes on along the minus strand of JBAVPI010000818.1, from coordinate 468 downwards.
GAACGTCTCGTGGCGCTGGATATTTTTTATCAATGTGCCGCTTGCCGCCGTCGTGCTGCTTATCGTCTGGCGGCGCGTGCCTGAAAGTCGCGACCGGGAAGCGAGTGGTCATCTGGATTTTACCGGCGCGTCGCTTGCAACGCTGGGTTTGGGCGGCGTGGTCTATGGCTTGATCGAATCGAACACACGCGGCTTTGGCGATGCCCGCGTCGTCACGAGCCTGATTGTTGGAGTGTCGGCGCTTGTCCTTTTTATCTTTGTCGAATGGCGCACGCGCGCGCCGATGATGCCGCCCGACCTTTTCCGCTCGGCAACTTTCACGGGCGCGAATCTGTTGACGTTTTTGCTGTATGCCGCCTTGAGTAGTCTCCTTTACTTCCTGCCCTTCAACCTCCTTCCGGTGCAGGGCTACTCGGCGACCGCAGCCGGGGCGGCGCTGTTGCCGTTCGTTTTGACGATGTTCCTGCT
>JBAVPI010000817.1:0-4718 GCA_049692915.1 Pyrinomonadaceae bacterium | reverse complement strand
AGGCGGCGGTCGAGCCGCCACCACTCGACGGCCAATTCGATGAGCGCCGCGAACGGCACTTCCATCGTCTGTGGAATTTCGTGAGCCATGCGTGTTGTCTGATGCTCCCTTAGCGTGTCGTCTGATGCCCCCTTAAATGATGGCGACCTTCAATATCTTCAAGGCGACCTTTCCATCTTCGTCGGCGACGGCAGCCTTCCGTAAGTTGAAGCCGCACGACGTTCGCGCCTGCGCTTCCGCCCCCTGCCGGTCGGCTCGTCAAGGTTGACCGACGGAACGACGACGAGCGGCTGCCGCAACCTCTCAAGAATCGCGGGGTCAATCGTCGGCATGGGCTGCGGCGTCATTCGAGGCATCGCGAGATTGTAGTTATAAGAGTTATAGAGGCCCGAACTCCTGCGTGACGAACTCCCCCCGCACCGGCTCAAGATGATAAAGATCAGGATGCCTAAACCGACCCACAACAGACTGCTCGTGCAACCCGCTTCCGAGACATTTTTCTGCGGGCTGAGATACTGCGTGAACATCGCGGCGCGCGGCGGCTTGATGCGCAACTCGCTCTCTATGGCGGCGGCGTAGCCCTCCTCCGTCTTCACGCGCGCGCCTTCGCCTTGCACGGACGGCCTCAGATTCTCCTCGATGGCGAGAAGCGTCGCGCAGCCGGGCGGGGCCAGCGTCCATGCTCTTTGATAAAGACTCGCGGCACTCGCCGTCTCGCCGATCTCACGGTAAAACGTCGCGAGGTCGTTGAGGTTGGAGGCCGCCGACTCGAAGACGCGGCGCGCGGCGTGGCTGTCGGCTCCGGCGAGGTCGAGCATTCTTTTGAGAGACGGCCTGAGCTTCGTCTCATATTCCGCGAACGCTTTATCGTAAGTCTCTCTTCTGGATGTCGCGCGCTGCTGACCCTGCGCGACGATCTTCGCCCACACGAAAACGCCGCGGCATGTCACTTCGATCTCATCTTCGAGCGGCGCGAGGATGTCGTTCTCGTACCCGGCGCAAAGTGTGACGGGAAGCGCGGCGGCGCGCAGCAGCTTGAGAACGCGGCGGCACGTTCCAGAGTCTTGACGCGCGAGCGCATCCTTCGCGCGGTTCACGAGCGGTGTCATGACGACGCTCAGGGCGCGCGCGCGCAGTTCCCTGATTTCGCCGTAGGTGACGAGCGGCTCGAAGTCGCCCTTGAGGTCGGCGGCGACGAGCAGCGACCAGAACTCTTCGCCCTCCACGATCCCCGTCCAGAGCGTGAGGGTTGTGGCCCACGCGCCCTCGTTCTTCACTTCGGGGTCATAGTGGGGCAACGACGCGAGTGAGAGTAGCGCCGCGTCGTGGCGCACCGTGCATTTCCCCCCGAACAGTAATTTTTGAGTCGCCCCGGTCAACGCGTCGGGCTTCGAGGTGGCCGGATTGCCGCTATTGTTCGCGGCTTCGTAGAACCAGAAGAGCCGCTCGAAGATGCGTTGCGGCGGATTGGAGAGACGACTCAAAGCGTCGCGCACGTCCGCTTCCGTCCGGCTGACGGGGCCGAGCCAAGACGCGCCGTCGCCGAGCCACGCCGCGTCGCCGGGGAAAGTTTTCGCGACGCCGAGCTTGTGCGCGAGACGCAGCGCGGCGGCGGCTTCATAGATGGCGCTCTGAGAAGCGTCGCCCGTCAGTCCGAGCACGCGATAGGCATTGCGCGCGAGCGGCTCAAACTGCCCGACCGTCGCTCTCTCGTCCGTGCGTGTATAAATCGTCGCCGTCAAATGTCCGCCCCTGCGCTGCGCTCAATTGCCACGCTTCGCGTCCGAGCCTTCCAAGTCTCACAGCCCGGCCATGTCCCACTTGCGCACCACGTCGTTAATCAGAGACGCGACCTTGTCGTTGACCTTGTTGAAATACTCGTCGGCCTTCTTCTGGTCGAACTTCGGGTAGCCCTGACCGGGTTGATAAAGTCCGATTGAGGAAGGAAACGGCGCGGCAGACCAAGTGCCCGGCGCGGGGTAGGCGGTCGTCATCTCTTCCCTGTAGCGTTCGGGGTGAACGAGCGTGGGATCAATCGCCTGTATGTAAGCCGTCTCGTTGAGGCCCGCGTGCCCGCCGTCTTCGCCGAAGACCCCCTTCGTCACGTCGGACGCGAACGACCACCAGTTGATGACGAGCGTGCGGACGTGCCGCTCGGCGGCGACTTCCGCCGCGACGGCATTCAGGACGGCAGTCTGCGGCCCGCCGTGGCCGTTTAAGACGATGATGTTTTTGAAGCCGTTCTTCGCCAGCCCTTCGAGAATCTGCTTGACGAAGGGCCGGTAGGCGGCCTCTGTGATTTGAAACGCGCCGGGATAGGCTTCGAGACTGCCCGTGATGCCGTAGGGCAGGGTCGGCGCGACGAGCGCGTTGACGCGCGGCGCAATCGCTTTCGCCAACGCGAACGGGGCCGTGTTGTCAGCGCCGTTGTTGATGACGCCGTGCGGCTCCATCGTCCCCGTCGGCAACAGCACCGTCTGAATGCGCGAAGGCACGACCTCTTTGAACTCCATCCAGTTGATGCGCTCCATCTCGCGCGTCGAGACGAAGTCCTTCTGCGTCGCTTTCGTCGTCCGGGCCATGATCGCTGTCCCTCCCGCCGTTGTGCATAACAAGAGTAAAGTCGCCGTCAATAATAATTTCATCCGCCTCCCCTCCATCATCCGTCATCATCCGTCCGGTTTCCCGCGCGATTCTTATTCGCCGCCTCTTCTGCGCCGCGAATGGCATTGACTCGCCAATTCATAAAGTGTAGAAGCGTTGCGAAACTTGCTTTCCCGACAGAGAATACTTTATCGAGCGCCAACATAAAATCGCTTTCTCATCTTTTCCTCCAACGCGGGCGCGGCGACGTGACGGGGCGGAAGATGAGCGACGGAGAGAATTGATGTCAGAGCAACTCGCGGCGAGTCTCGACGCGCACCAACCGCAATGGGCCAAAGTGCTCGACCAGACGCGCTGCATCGGCTGCCACGCCTGCACGACCGCATGCAAGTCCGAGAATCTCGTCCCCCTCGGCGTGACGCGCACTTACGTCAAACACGTGGACGTGGGCGAGTATCCGCAGGCGCGGCGCGCGCATCAGGTGACGCGCTGCAACCAGTGCGCGCACGCTCCCTGCGTCATCGCCTGCCCGACCACCGCGATGTTCAAGCGCGCCGACGGCATCGTTGATTTCGATAAAGACATCTGCATCGGCTGCAAGGCGTGCATGGCGGCGTGTCCCTACGACGCAATCTTTATCAACCCCGAAGACCACTCCGCCGAGAAATGTAACTTCTGCGCGCATCGTATTGATATGGGGTTGGAACCCGCGTGCGTCGTGGTCTGTCCCGTCGAAGCGATTCTCGTCGGCGACATGCGCGACCCGCAATCGAAGGTCGCGCAGATCGTCAATCGCGAAGCCGTCAACGTCCGCCGCCCCGAAAAAGAGACGCTCCCCAAACTCTTCTACAAGGGCGCGCATCAGGCCACGCTCGACCCGCTCGCCGCGCGCAGGCCGGAGGGCGGACTCTTCATGTGGAGCGAGCAAAAAATTGACGGCGAAACGGTCGTCTCCGGCAACCCGACTTACCCCAACTCGTCCGCCGCCGCGCTGCTCTCATACGACGTGCCGCACTCGATTCCGTGGGACTGGCGCGTCAGTCTCTACACGTGGACGAAGGGCATCGCGGCGGGCGCGTATCTCGTCGCGGCGCTGGTGTACGCATACAGTTTTACCCTCGCGACGTTCATGGCCGGAGCCGCTGTAACGAACTATCCGCCGTGGCACCTGTACGCGGGCGGCATGCTCTGGCTGTGGGCGGCACCGATTATTTCCGGCGTCTTCCTCGCCATCACCGGCGGCTTGCTCATCTGGGACTTGGAACATCCCGCGCGTTTCTACATGATCTTCACACGCCCGCAGTGGCGCAGTTGGCTCGTGCGCGGCGCGTTCATCATCGCGGGTTACTCGCTCGTGCTGGCGTTGCACTTCTTCGCCAGTCTCGCAGGAAGTACAGCGACGCAGATTCTCTTGATTCTGCCCGGCGTGGTGCTCGGCGTGATGACGGCTATCTATACGGCCTACCTTTTTGCTCAAGCGAAGGCGCGCGATTTGTGGCAGAGCGCGCTGCTGCCGCCGCACTTGCTCGTGCAATCTCTGCTGCTCGGCGCGGCGGCGCTCCTGCCCTGCGCCGTGTGGCTTGAGCCGGCTGCCGTCACTCCGCTTTCGTGGATGCTCTCCGCGACGACGCTGGTTCACCTGCTCATGGTCTGGGGCGAAGTGACCTTGACGCACCCGACGGCGCACGCGCGTCTCGCCGTGTGGGAGATGGTCAAAGGTAGATACCGCGTCTTCTTCTGGACGGGGCTTGTGCTCTCGCTCGGCGGCATCTTTGCGCCCGCCTTAGGCATCGTCTCAGCGCCGCTCGCGCTCGCGGGTCTGTTGCTCCACGAGCACGCCTACGTGCAGGGGGGTCAATCCGTACCTCTCGCTTAAAGGAGAATTCTATGGCGACCAGCAAACGTTTTCGCGTCCCGCTCGAACAACTCAAGAGCAACATGGGGACAATCATCAACATTCCCTTCGACGTGCCCGAAACCTTCGGCACGCGCGCACGCCTCGCCGTCTGCGGCACGATCAACGGCTTCCCCTACCGCACCTCCATCTTTCCCATGCGCGGCTGCTTCATGATGGCCGTCAACCGCGAGATGCGCGAGGGCGCGAGGGCTAAGCC
>JBAVPI010000816.1:0-2213 GCA_049692915.1 Pyrinomonadaceae bacterium | reverse complement strand
CTTCGGAGCAGCGGCGACCGGCTTCTGCGCGCCGCCGCCCGTGTTGAGATTGACCGGCGCGGGATAGCCCTTGCCCTTGAGCGCGGCGATCTCAATGATGATTTCCTTGCGCCCCTTAATCGTGCGCGTCACGCTGCCGCTCTTGTCCGAATTCTTGTTAGACGCGGCTGTGTTCTTATTCGGCGCAGCATTCGACGAAGCGGCTGCGGGCGTCGCGTCGTTCGTCGGTTTGCCCTGCGCGTCGTGCGCCATCTCCTGAAGCGCCGCCGTCACCTTCGCGCGCTCCGGCGCACTCAATTGATCGGGCGTCACACCGTAGGCGGCGAGCACGGCGCGCAGGTTCTCTTCCGTGTTGGTGCCCTTGTCGTACACGTCGCGATAGATGTGCAGCTTGCCGTCTTCGACGACGATGGTTTCGTAGCGCAATTCGACGGGGACGGCCTTGTCGAGCTTGACGTTCTTCGTCTCGGTCGGCTTCGCGGCGTAGGCCTTCACGTCTTCGGGCGTCAGTTGCGCGCCGCCGATCTTGGCGAACTCGACGGCGAAGTCCTGCACCTGCGGGCTGGTCAGGCCGACGCAGCCGTGCGAAGCGAACGTGCCGAGCCGCGCGATGCTCTTGCCGCCGTGAATCAGCGAAGGCAGACCGATGGGAATCTTGATCGGCCCCAGCGGGTTCAGCTTGCTGCCCGCCTCGACCTTCTGACCCGCCTTAATCTTGCTCGACCCCTCGACCCAAGGCTCGTCCGGCGGCGTCCACGTCGGGTTGAAAATAATCGTCTGCGCTTTACGCTCGCCCTGCGGAAGCGGGAACTCAGGATAGCCGATGCCGATTTTGTAAGTCTTGACGAGTTGCCCGCCCTCGAACACGTCCATGCGATAAGCGGGCGCGTTGACGACGACGCGCGTATCCGTCGGGACGGAGTTGGGTTTTGATGAAGACGCTGTGGTGGCGGTCGCACCCGCTTCGCCGCCCTCCCAGCGTTCGCGGACGAAGGCGGTGAACGCCCCTGCCTTTTCGTCGCCGAGCACTTCCCTGATCTTCTCGGACGCGCGCCCCGTCGCCGCCGTCGTCGTGCCGCTCGGACTATCGTCGTCTTTGCCTTCTTTGAGAGTCGCCGTCTCTTCGCGCGCCACCTTGCGCAGACGCTCGACTTGCTCGTCCGTCAACCCAACCTTTGACTTCAACTCTCCGGCGAACGACTCGTCGGAGAACATCGCGTCGAGGACGGGCAACGTGACGGGCAAATTGGCGGCGCTCGGCGCGCTCGCGACCGGCGACGGGGCGGGCGTCGCGGCGTTCTTGTTAGTCGCGCTCGTCGCATTCGTCGTCGTGTTCGTCACCGTCGTGTTGTTGTCCGGCGCGTTGACACAGGCCGTGGCGGCGCACAGCGCGACACAGGCCACAAAGTTGACGCAAAGCGTCCGCAAAGTTTTCTTCATGCTTCGGCTCTTCCTCCTGAAGGCTTTCTTAAACGTCGGCAAATTTGTTCGTCGGGCATTGACCGCGCGTGGGCCGTCCGGGCCGGTCGGCGCGTTGCGAGAAGTTATCCGGCGTCAAGGCCGTTTAGAACGTGGCAAGTCCCGTTCCGGCGAGTTGCTGCCCACATTCCCGCAGTATTTAGCGGATTCCTCGCTGACGGCGCGCACGGGAAACGAACGCCCTCGATGCACAATAGAGCATGTGGGAACTGCACGCCTTCGTGTGAAGAGAAGCTCCGGCCCTTTGAGTCGCCGACTCCCGAACTCTCGTCAGCGCAGCAGCGTGTACGGGTTGAGGTTGTTGCCCGTCCAGAAATGTTTGGGGTCGGTGATGGTGTAGATTTGAAAGTGGAGGTGCGTGTTGCCGGGCGCGGCGTTGCCCGTGTCGCCGACGTAGCCGATGACCTCGCCCTGTCGCGTGACGCGGCCCTCTTGAAGTCCGTCGGCGTAGCGTTCGAGGTGCGCGTAATAATAGACCGTCCGCTCGTCCGCGCCGAGTTGATAAATCGTCGTGCCGCCCTTGACGCTCTGAAACAGTTTAACGACGAGACCGTCCGCTGCGGCGAGGACGGGCGTGTTGCGCGGAGCTATGATGTCAATCGCATCATGCACGCGTCCCTCGGAGCGCGCATCGTTGAAGGTGTCCTGCAACTGTTCAGGCCGCACGCCCGCGACCGGAATGATTAAGCCGGACGCGCCCGCACGCGGAAGCGCCGCCGGAGTCGCCGTGGGAG
>JBAVPI010000815.1:0-2898 GCA_049692915.1 Pyrinomonadaceae bacterium | reverse complement strand
ACTTCGCCTCGTCGGGCGCGACGGCGAGCGCGGCGAAGGGCGCACGCAGGATGCCGGGCAGGTTGTTGTAAGTCCGCTTGATCCATTTCCAGCGCGCCGCTTGGCTGCCCGTGTCGTTGTAGATGGCGATGAAAAGTTTGCCGCCCGGCGCGACCGGCAGCGCCGCGTTCTCCAGCGCGGGCCACATTTGCCCCGTGTGATGCAGCACGCCCCACGAATAAACCACGTCGAACTCTCCGAGCGATTTCAGGTACGCGGTATCGAGCGCCGAACCCTCTTCCACCTTCCAGTCCTCGTCGCCGGGGAAATAACGCCTGCGCAACTCGACGGCGCACGCGACCGACTGCGGGTCGTAATCGAAAGAGTGGACGCGCGCGCCCAGACGCCTCGCGGCGAGACTGAAAAGGCCGCTGCCCGAACCGATGTCGAGAAAGCTCTTGCCCGCCAAATCTTCGACGCCGAGCATCACCCTCAACGACTCCTCCGCTTCAACGATGCGGTCATCGTTTAAGAGCGAGAGGAAGCGACTCCAGTTGTTGCCGAACTCGAACCGCTCGCCCTGTGAAACTTCTATCGCGTGCGAACTCATCACCCATCCCTTTCATCGGATTCGATATTTGATTCGACGTTTGATGTGTCAAACCTCGAATTTCAAATCCTGCATTCGGATTCTTCGGGCATCTCAAACAGCTCTCACCAGCAGATACCCTGATACGTCTCGCCGGACGTGCGCCCTTCAAACAGTCGCACGAGATCTATCAAAATCTGGCCCTCGCGCAGCTTCACGTCCACCCCGCGAAATTCTTCCGCCTTGTTGCCGACGACGACCACATCCGTGGCTTCCAGCACCTCGTCCATGCTCGCGCGCATCAACTGCGAGATGTGCGGAATCTCGCGCTCGATGTATTCCTTGTTCGCGCCGAACAGACGCGCGAGCGAAACGTCGCGGTCGTAAATGGAGAGTTGCAGTCCCTTGCCGATGAGCGTCTCGATGAGCGTGACCATCGGCGACTCGCGCAAATCGTCCGTGCCCGCCTTGAAGCTGAAGCCGAGCACGCCGACGCGCTTGCGTCTGGTTTGCAAAATCATCTCGACGGCGCGCTCGATCTGCATCCGGTTACTCTGGAGGATTGACCCCAGCAGCGGCACTTCCACGTCCAACTCTTTCGCCTTGTAGTTGATGGCGCGCAAGTCTTTCGGCAGGCACGAGCCGCCGAAGGCGAAGCCCGGTTTGAGGTAGTACGGCGAGAGGTTGAGCTTCGTGTCCTTGCAGAACACGTCCATCACCTCGTGGCTGTCAATGCCGAGTCCCTTGCAGATGTTCCCGATCTCGTTGGCGAACGAGACTTTCAGGGCGTGAAAGCAGTTGCACGTGTACTTGACCATCTCGGCGGCGCGGATGCCCGTCACGTAGAGCGGCGCGTCAATGCCCGCGTAGAGGCGTCGGACGCTCAAGGCGACTTCCTCTTCGTCGGCCCCGATGAGCGTGAACGGCGGCGCGTAGAAATCCTTAATCGAACTGCCCTCACGCAAAAATTCCGGGTTGATGCAGACGCCGAAGTCGCGCCCCGCCTTCTTACCCGAATAGACTTCCAGAGTCGGCACAACCACGCCCTCAATCGTCCCCGGCAGCATCGTGCTGCGAATGACGACGATGTGACGCCCGCGCTTCTCTTCGAGCGCACGGCCTATCTCCTGACAGACGCGCTTGATATAGGTCAGGTCGAGCGAGCCGTTCGGGTGGCTCGGCGTGCCGACGCAGACGAGCGAGACATCCGACTCGCGCACGCCTTCAGCCGAATCAGTCGTCGCGCGCAGGCGTCCCTCTCTGACGACCTCCGCGACAAGCTCGCCGATGCCTTCCTCGACGATGGGACTCTTGCCCGCGTTGATGATCTCGACCTTCGTCGCGTTCACGTCAACACCCAGCACCTCATGCCCCTCTTTGGCGAAGCACGCCGCCGACACGCACCCGACATAGCCCAGACCGAAAATACTAAGCTTCATTCCTCTTTACACCCTCGATTAAGATTTTTCCGCACTGCCGTCAAACGCCGCACAGGAATAAGCAATTAACATGGATGGACAGGATTGACAGGATTAAAGGCCAACGATGAATAAAGAAGTGATGCATGATGAATCAAGAGCAGCGTGTCTTTCATTTCATCACTCCGCATTCATCATTCATCACTTCTTCATTCATCATTTCTTCATTCATCACTTCTTCATTTATCCTGTTCATCCTGTCCATCTCTATTAACTTTTCTTTCAAGCCCGCACAACCTCCGCCATCGGCGAGACGTGCTCGCCGCGTCTCACGCGCACGGCGCGCTCGCACAGCGACGCGAAATCGTCGGCGACTCCGCGCCAACTGAACCGCTCACGCACAATCGCCGCCGCTTGCGCGCCGAGTTCCCGCGCACGCGTTTCATCCGTCAATAGAGTCACGACGCGCGCCGCGAAATCCTCAGGCGTGTCGGCGAGCATCAACTCCACTCCGTCGCGGACGGGCAAGCCCTCGGCACCAATGGTCGTCGAGACGACGGCCTTCTCCATCGCCATCGCTTCGTAGATTTTCAGACGCGTCCCGCCGCCGATCCGTATCGGCACGACGTAGGCCGCCGCGCGTTCCATGTCCGGCCGCACGTCTTCGACGCGGCCCGTGACGACAATCGAAGGATCGCGACGACTCAACTCGACGAGGCCGGGATAAGGGTTGCGACCAACCACCGTCAACGTCACGCCCGGCACGCTGTGGCGTATGCGCGGCATGATCTCGGCGACGAAAAAGCGGATCGCGTCCTCGTTCGGCAACCAGTCCATCGAACCCGTGAAGACGAGGTTGTGCGGCTCTCGCGCCGCCTCACCGCGCGGGCGAAAGAAATCAGTGTCCACGCC
>JBAVPI010000814.1:0-9517 GCA_049692915.1 Pyrinomonadaceae bacterium | reverse complement strand
GAAGGCGACTCAACACGCGCGTTGATGGCGCTCGTGGCGTGTCCGACCGGCTCAATCGGCACGACGGAAACACATGATGCGCGTCCGGGCATTGACGCCTTCCCTGAGTTGATTGACGAAAATATTTACTTCTGCGGCTTCACCGCCGAATCAAGCTTCGGCGCGTGGAGCTACTTGATCGTGCGTCCCGACCTCGCGGGCGGAAATGTGTTGATAGACTCTCCGCGGTACGCAGGACTGTTAGTCAAAAAACTGGAAGCACTCGGCGGCGTGCGCACGCTCTTTCTGACACACCGCGACGACGTGGCCGACCACGAACGTTATGCGCGAAAGTTCGGCGCGCGTCGCGTCATGCACGCGGACGACAACGCCGCGCATTACGGCGTCGAGCAGATTATCGAGGGCGCGTGTGAAGTCAGACTCGATGACGACATCATCCTCATTCCGACGCCGGGACACACGCGCGGGCATACGTTGCTGCTCTACAAAGGCAAATATCTTTTCACCGGCGATCATCTCGCGTGGTCGCCTTCACGCGAGACGCTGACGGCATTCAGGAGCGCTTGCTGGTATTCGTGGGAGGAGCAGACACGTTCGATGGAGCGTCTGCTTGATTATAGTTTTGAATGGGTCTTGCCGGGACACGGGCGCATACACCACGCGCCCGCCGCGGAGATGCGGGTTCAACTTGAGGCGTGTGTGAAGTGGATGAAGAGTGTGCGCTGAAAGTTTATCTTCATAGCTCGAATGAATTGGAACTATGAAGAGTAACGGCGTGTCGCGAGCGCGATGGGCAGCCCGATGCCGAACATGTGGATGAGCAATCCCGAAATCAACAGCACGGGCACGAACGTGACTTTATGCGGGAACGCCGAGAGCGGCAGTACCACCAGATTCATCGTCAGGTAAATCGCGATACCGTAGAGCAGCCCGCAGATGACGGGCCGCCGCACGAGCAGGTCGAGCTTGCGGCTTACCAGAAAGTAGAGGGCGGCAAGCACGAAAGCGATGGTGAAGTGTAAGACGGTTCCGAGCGCGGCGGTTGCGAATCCGCCATTGTACGAGTCCGCGCCGAGCAACCCGCTGGCGACTGACTGAAGTATGCGGACAGGGCCGATGCCGCGCAGTGCGGAGGCGGTGAGCGCATACGTGATGTCGAGCGTGCCGGCAATCAGTCCGCCCCAGAAAATCGCCGCTAAGGGCCGCGACTTATTCATCGCAGCCGTCGTCGAAGTGTTCATCAACAGACCTATCCTTTCATCTTTCCAAAAACGTTAATCCCGGAAAGCGGCCACCTGCTCGATCACGAATATTCCCGAAAGCCGCGGCGACTCAACGACGCGCAGCCTGTTCCCGTCGGCTCTTACGTCGCTTCATTCTTCTCAGGCCGAGGGTGACGCACAGGAGACCCGCGCCGCCGAGAAGTCCGTAAGCGGTCTTCGCCGCCGTGATGTTCAATGCGCGTCTCCGCCCGATTGGAGTGCCGGTGCGAGCCTCGATGCTTGTCCGGCTTTGCCCTTCAAACACGGACGCGTCGGATGTCAGCGGGTTGCGGAGAAGCGGCGGCGGCTCCTTCATCTCGTTGAGGTCGAGGACGGTACGAAGCTTGCCGTCGAGCATGTAGAGCCGCCGCATCTCGTCGAGGTTGAAAGGCCGCGCGCCCCTCCGTCCGAAGACTGCGAGTTGATTGCCGCTTTCGTCCACGGCGCGGTCGCGGTCGAGTCCTTTTGAGATGGCGAGCGCCGGGCCGCGCGTGCGGAAAGTGGCGATCAGCTTCGGCTCCGGCGCGGGGCTGAAACCGGCGTAAGTCGGCATCGTTTCCGGTGAAGTCAACTGAAGAACGCGGAGACCGTTTTTACCGTCCGCGACGTAAGCGAAGAGGCTCGCATTCGTCATCGCTACTTTGACCTGATGCGCGTCGTCGATCTCACCGCCCGCGTCGAAGTTCAGAAAGAGGCGCGGAGTTTCGGGACGCGTGACATCAACAATCGCGATGCCCTGCGGCCCGTTCGCGACGTAGGCATAGGTGCGCGCCACGTACACGTCACGCGCGTGCGCGAGCGGGACGCGTGCATTCCTGACGATAAAGGGTCGCGCCGGGTCGGTCAGGTCAAAGACCTTCAAGCCTTCGTCGTCTGTGACGAAGCCGTACCTGAACTGGACGGCGACGGCGTTGGGACGTTTCAACTCAGGTGCGCCGAAGCGCGCCTCGATGCGAGGATTGAGCGGGTCGTCGAGATTGACGACGACAAGCTCTCTGTCCGTCGTGATGTATGCGCGCGTTCCGGCGATGGCGATGTTGTTCGCGCCCTCAAGCAGGTTGTCTGGGTTAAAGGTCAGTGCGCGTTTCAGGTAGTTGTTGAGCGGGTCGCCGTCGAGAAGCGTCGCGGCGTTGACGAGAATCAGCCCTTCGTACCTGTCAACGATGTACAGGTATGCGTAGAGCGGATGAATCAATTCCTCTTCGTTGACGAGCGGCGCGGGCCTCTTCGCACGCTCCTGCGGCGAGAGCTTCTCCCACTCATCCCAGAGCCTCCCGGCCTCAGACGGCGCGACAGACTTGCCGTCACCCGTCAGGCGATGACGCGCTGGATCAATCGCGAGCGTCGAGGGCGCGGCGACGGCGGTCGCGTATTTCGTGTCAACCCAAAACTTTTGCCCGAAGCGCGAGACGGGCGCGGTCGTGATGCGTTCGGAAAAACCCTTGTGATCAATCTGTGCCACGTCATAGACGCGCAAGCCGCCCGCACCCGCTGCGACGTATGCGTACTCGCCGCGCAGTTGAACTCCCAAAACTTCAGGGTTGCCCGCGTGCTCGAAAGACTCTTTCAACTTGCGCCCGCTCTTGACGAAGGCTGCGAAATTTTCGGGGTACGCGACTTCGTGGAGCGTGCTGCCGATGACGGCCTGCGGCTCGTCGCGCTCCGTCACGGGAACGGCTTCGAGCGCGTCACCGGCGGCGACATAGATGTAGCGGCCCATGAAGTTGACGAAGTTCGTGCCCTGCAAAAGTAGCTGCGCCATCCACGCGTTGTTGTCGCGCCTTTCCGAAACGTGGCAATCAACGCACGTCTTCGTCTCCTTCGCGCGGACGGTGTGCGGGACGTGCGTATTGAAGGTCTGGCCGGAGAAGCCTTCCGCCGAGACGGTTTGCTGCTGCGAATAAATCCACTCGCGATTCTGATTCTGCGAACTGACGACGACGGCTGAGGACGAACGCGCGGGCGCAATCCGGTGGCCCGTGATCGTGCCGTCCACGCCGAGCATGAACACGTCGTCGCGCAGCACTTGATAGTTATACGTTGTGAAGTTGCGCGACACATCGCCCTCGTTGTGACGGTTCGGCATCCTCGCGTTGGCGCGCATCGAGAGGTGACAGCCGAAACAACTCGTCATCCAAGATGAGTGGCACGAGTAACAGGTCATGCGGCTGTTGTCGTGCGCGAGTTTGCTTTCGTCCGACGGCACGTCGCCCCACGTCTCCATCTTGTCGTCGTTGATGCGCACGGTCTTGGCGTAGGCCGAGCGCCAGTTGTAATCCGCCTCGTGTCCGGCGGTCTTGGTGACGGTGTAAGCGGTCTGCTTGACGCGCCACCAACGTCCCGGCTCGACCATCGAATTCTGGATGATGTCGCCCGCGTGCAGTCTGATCTGTTTGCCGTCCGAATCAGGCTTGTCCTGATCCCGCTCGATACATTGGAAGGCGGGGATGGGCACGGCGCGTCCCCCGCTCAGGCGCGTGAACGGAGTCTTCAACTCGCGGACGCTCGCGAGATTTCGTCCCCGCCCCTTTTGATAGATGCCGTCCTTCGTCTGTTGGCCCTCGGACGGGTCTGCGAGATTGATCCCGGCGGCGAAGCCGGACGTGACGAGCTTCGCCGGTTCTCGAACCGTGCCGTGGCAATCAATGCAGTCAATCTCGATGGCGGCGCGCGGCTCGTTATAAAGAATGCCGTTGCCGTGCGTGTCCTGCCGGAAATGGCAATCAACGCAGTGCATGCCTTTTTCGAGATGGATGTCTTTGAGATGGACGGGCACGCCTGCCCGCGGGCCTGTCGCGTCGTCGTTGTCCGTGTCGCGATACTCGACGGCCTCTTTCAACTTCGACGCGCTTGCGTCCTTCACGAGGTCGCCGTTGACATCGAGCAGATGGCCCTCTCTGTCCTTTTTAAAGACCGCGCGATAGAGCCAGCCGTGCCCGTGGAAATCAGCAAACTGCGTGCGCTCCATTTTCGCGTTGACGGCATCGGTGCCCGTCTTTTGTAAAAAATCGGGGTTCGACCAATTGCCGCGCACAGACGCGCCCTCAGGATTGCGGTCGAGCTTCGCGTACTCTTCTTCCGGCGACACGTCGCGCCCCTTCTGCGGATACATCCCCGCCGCTTTCGCGTCCGTCTCGTTGTCCCACCATGTCATGCCGAGGTAGGTCGCTTCCATGTTCGTGCCGGGGTGCATGTGGCATGTCATGCACTGCGACGTGGGAATTTGATTCGTGAATTGGTGTCTGACCGGATGCCCCGGCTCGCCCGCTTTATTCTTAATCTGCGCGTCGCCGCTCGCGGTCGTGCCCTGATTGCCGTACTCCGCCCAGACGGGACTCGAATGGACGACGCTCGTGTCGTTGGCATAGACGACGTGGCAGGCCGTGCAGCCGGATGAACGATAGTCGCCCGCTTGATCGTTCGTGCCGAGGAAGTTGAGCGTCGGGTCGAAGAGCCGCGTTTTTTGAAGGCCGAGATAAATCGGGTCTGTTCGCTGAAGCGTGCCGAGTCCGCGCGCGCTCAGCCCCTTGTCGGGCTTGCCCGGTTCTTCCTCTCGGTCTGGCAAGCCGACTTCGAGTCGCCGTTTGCCGCCGCGCTCGAAGACGCGCAGGACGTTGCCGGGCTGCGACACTTCCCAACGCGGCAGCGGGTCGAGAAACGACAGCACGCCCATCCAGCGACGCGTGATGGGCGATGGCGGCGGCAATTGAATGATTCTTTCGGGCGCGCCCGACTCTTCGCTGTAGCTCTCGCCGAAGCGTGCGTCCTTCAAAGGATAGCCGCCGTTGTTGTAGAGCGCCGCGCCCCAGAGCATCGCGCCGTGGCGCATCATGCTGTTCATGGCGGCTTTGACTTCGCTGACGTGACAGCCGTTTGAACTGCACGTCAGATCGGCGACGCGCAAATCTCCGGGGTTAACGAAGCGCACGAAGTCGCGGCTCTCGGCGGCGAGCAGCGCGTTGGTGCGCTCCGGGTTGGCGCTCGAATATTTGCCGTCGCGTCCCGCCCAACGCTCCGGAAAACGCGGCGCGACGTGGGCGGCACGCATTGTCGTTTCAAAAGATGAATCGGAGCGGTCGAGCTTGCCGCGCGCGGCGGCGTCAACATGCGGGAAGGGATTGCCGCCGTGACAGGACGTGCACGTTAATCCCTGCGCGTCCGTTCCGTCATCCTTGAGCTTGCCGTCGCGCGTCTTGTGCATCGGCTCAATCTGGCCGTGGCAACTGACGCAGCCCTCCGTCTGCGTTTCTCGCGACGCCTCGCCCTGTGAGTTTGTCAGGGCTTGAGGGCTGTTCGCCGACGGGCCTTGTGCCGAGACTCGTGCGCTTCTCCAACAAGACAACGCGAGTGCGCAGACGGCGACGCACAGGAAAAGAAGTTTAAGTTTCTCGACGCCATCAAACTGACGCGCAGACCTGAGATGTTTTGTCAGCATGGCTTTCATCTAAAAAACAAACCGGGCCTGCGCGAAGATCGCATATAAAGGTTTGCGCGGGTCAATCAAGACGTTGTCGGGCGTGCAGAAATCGCCGACGTTGGACGCGCAGTTGCGCGAGCGGTCGGTGTAGATATCGCGGAAGCCGCGGCCCGGCCTCAAGGTCGAAGCGCCGAACGTGAGCGTCACGTTATTTATCAGGAGCGGCCTGTAAGCGACGCCGAGGCTCAAGTCCTGACCGATGTCGTGACGGATGTGATTCTGGAAGAGGACGTATTCGAGCGACTCGGTGCGATGAAAGCGCAGGTGATTGAAATTGAAGACCGCCTTGATGCGCTGTGTGACTTCGACATCGAAGCCCGCGTTATAAATCATGATGCCGGGATTGACGAAGTTGGCCTGTCCCTGAGTTTTGCTGCTCCGCAAATTCGGCAAGAGACTGAGCGGCTGGACAAGTCCCACGTTCGTGCCCGCGAGCGGGATGCCCACGCGATTCCAGTATGAAAACTGACCGCCGACGAAGTTCGGATCGTCGAGGATGGAATCGAAGCCGGTCGCTTTGCCGTCGGTCGGATTCTTATCGCCTGAGGCAAAGAAGAACGAAGCCCGAAAGCGCATGAAGTCTTTATCAACAGAGGCTTCGGCGGCGGCCATGTGCGCGCGGACGTGCGTGTCGCGCCCGGCGATTGGGTTGCGCGAATCGTTGCCGAGCGCGAGATAATATGAGTTCGTCAAATTCAAGCGCCCGACGTGCCCGTCGCCGGAGAAGCCGAGATAGCCGACCTTGACCGCGTGGGGGCGCGCGTCGCCGATGACGGCGGGGCGGACTTGAAAATTGTTGCGGTCGAACTCGACGCTCCTGCGGTCGTCGTTGAAATGAAAGCTCAACTGCGCGGTGTATCCCTTCGTCAAAAAATCCTGCCGGAAAATGTTGGCGACGTAAACGTTCTGCCGCCGCCGCTCGAAACGGTTGAGGCCGCTGTTGGTGTCTTTCTCAAGTTGAGCGAAATAGGCGAGGTTGAATTGATAACGATTGTTGCCGAAGCCGCCGAAGAGCCGCGCGCCGAGATTGTTGTCGGTGAAGATGAAGCCTCGAAAGTCAGAGACGAACGGCTGGATGCCCGCCCGCACGGAGATGAAGTCGTAGTTGGCATTCACGTCTTCGAGCTTAACTTCGGCGAATGCTTCTTCGAGAGAGAAGTGCGTGTCGGTGCGTGAAGTGCCCCGGCGCGGGTCAATGTTGATAACGCCGTTCTCGCGTGCGCGAACGTAGTTGGGGAGACTGATGGTCGGCGAGATTTTAATCGCCCACGAGCGGGGCTTGAAAGAAGTGTCGCCGCCGAACATCTCGAAACTGAACTGCAAGAGTTCACTCGCGGCGAGGACTTCGGGCTTGCCGAAAAACTCCGCGCTGCCGGGCCGCGCGCTGCTCACGTTGGAAGGCGTCGGCGTCCGTTGCTGCTGCACGACGGTCGTGCTCGTGCCAGTTAAAATCATGAAGACGCGTTGGCCGAAAACTGGGTAGTCTCCTTTCAAGATGCTCTGGTCGTAAGGGTCGTACCAGTGGCCGCGTTTGAAAGGGATGTCGCGCCCGCCTGCGACGCTGCCGTAGCGTGCGTATTCGGGAAAGCCGATGCGCCAGCGGTCGCGCACGGGGATGCGTCCCGGTGCTGTCGGCGCTTCGACGGCGACGCTCGAATCACCGGCATGACCGGGCGGGCGCTCTTTCAAGGTGTCTGAAGAACTGACTGACGGGAATGATGCCGGAGGCGTCTCGACTTTTGCCAGAGGGATGTCGAGAGTTGTCTCCTTGCCCGTCTCGACGTTGATATTCTCGACGAACGAGCCGCGCGGGAGCGCGAGCGGGCCGAACTGTTTACCGCTCTGAAAGTCGGCCTTCGACGGAGGCTCGACCTTCACGCGATAAGCTCC
The DNA here is from genome assembly GCA_049692915.1 of Pyrinomonadaceae bacterium. Classification (GTDB taxonomy): domain Bacteria; phylum Acidobacteriota; class Blastocatellia; order Pyrinomonadales; family Pyrinomonadaceae; genus JAIVJG01. The sequence goes on along the minus strand of JBAVPI010000814.1, from coordinate 1,888 downwards.
CGCGCGGAGTTGCAAAACGTATCCGCCGTTCGAGTCGCTGCGCGCGCGCACGCTTTTGCCCGTCACTTGATTAGTGGCGACGACGGTAACGCCGCCGGTCTGATTCGCCGTCGCGCTGGCGGGAGGGAGGATTTTACCGGAGAGACGACCGCGCCCTTCCTCTTGCGCGAGTGCGCCTGACGCGGCCACGAAGACGACGAGCGCGAAAGCGGCCACACGAGTTCCGTAGTTCCTGACGAGCATGCACGGCCCCAAAAGATGCGAAATAAAATTACCGTTGGAAGCGTCTTCAAGTTGAGAAATGCGCGCCCGTTGTGCCTGCCAAATTGTGCCTGCCAAAAAAGGGCGCGTCGTTTTTTCGTGCGGGCGCAAGATGAATTGCCTTGTAGCACGGCGGGCGTCATCGAGGCAATTAAATTCTTCGCGGCGCACGACGCGAAGCCGGTTGAAGGCAAAGAGAGTTGACGTTGAGGGGCGGACTCGTCGTCGAAAAAATCTTGACTCGCAAAAATGGGATGCTACATTTATCGCCTTGACGTAACGGACGCCTCCCGTATGAAGATCAATCTTTCAAGCAGACGCCTCATCATCTTGTGTTTCGTCGCGCCGGTGCTGGCGTGGATGCTGTGGTTCGTCTCGTGGCCGACGGCGGCGCAATCAGCCCGGCCCGTTCTCATCAGCGAAGCGACTTCGACGCGCGCCATCGCGTTCGACTCCGTGACACACCTGCGCGAGCCGTTCGCGCTCACTTCGCCCGTGCGTTTCGCCGCGGACACACGCACGCGCGTCATGCTCTTCGCGATGAATTTGCACCCGAACACGGCGGGCGATTTTTCCGGCCTGACGGCTGATGCAGAGGACGGCGCGCAACGCGTTCACGCGTTGGAGGTGGAGCACGTCGGGCCTGTGCCGGGTCAGGAGTGGATGACTTCAATCGTCGTCCGTCTGGGCGACGGGTTGGGCGACGCTGGCGACGTGCTGGTGCGGGTCAGCTATCAGGGAGTCGCGAGCAATCGCGTGCGCATCGGGGTGGGGCATACCGGCGGCGGATTGCATGACGATGTCGGCTCCGTGCCGACTCCCGCGCCCGCGATAGTCTCGCCGACGCCGAACAGCAACCCCGTCACGGCGGGGAATCTCTCGACGAGCGACGTGCAGAACATCATCGCGCAGGCCGTCTCTGCCGCCGTCGCGCTCAACCGCGCGGTGACGGTGGCCGTGACGGACAGGGAAGGCAACGCGCTCGGCGTCTTCGAGATGAGCGGCGCGCAGCCCGTCACGCAGATTCGCGGAGGCGGGCCGATGGGGCGTGGGCTGGAAGGCTTGAGCGTTCCCTCATCGCTGGCGGCCATCTCGAAGGCGGGCACGGCCAGCCTCTTCAGCACGCAGGGCAACGCCTTCACGACGCGCACCGCGGGCTTCATCATTCAGGAACATTTCCCGCCGCGCGTGGATTTTCAGCCGGGCGGCCCACTCTTCGGCGTGCAATTTTCATCGCTGCCGTGCGGAGACGTGAAGCGTCCCGCCCTGCCGCTCGGCCTCTCCGCCGATCCGGGCAGCGCGCCCGTCTATAAAAACGGCGTCGCTGTCGGCGGCGTCGGGATTGAGGGCGATGCGCTTTATAGTTTGGATAAAGAGCCGACCGATTTTGACAGGCCGTTTGAAGAATTGATCGCCGTCGCCGCCGCGCGCGGGTACGAGCCGCCCGCGCTCATTCGCGGCGACAATATTCTGGTGGGCGGCATCCGCCTCGCATATCTAAATGTGACGGACGCGGACGCCCCTCGACCTGCGACGCTCCCCTTCGTCAGCCTGCCCGGTTCAATCAACGCGGCTTACCCCTTACGCGGCGCGCAGCCTTCGTCCTTCATCGCGGCCACAACCGGCG
>JBAVPI010000813.1:0-3561 GCA_049692915.1 Pyrinomonadaceae bacterium | reverse complement strand
CCCCGTCCTCGCCGGAGAAGACGAACGGCTTGATCTTAGGGTCGCGCATCCGCAGCAGGACGAAAGGCACGCGCTCGCCCGCCCCCAGCTTGCCCCACAGCAGCCCCTTATCCTGCACAACCGCTTTGAAGGATTCCGGGCGGAACATGATGGCGACTGATTCGCTATCCTCCCGATAGTGCGCGATCAGGTCGAGGCGCACCGACACGCCCGTCTCTTCTTCGAGGATCGAAGTTTCGAGCGGCTCTAATCTTCCGCGCGGCGGAACGTAGATGCGCGCCAGCCGCTCCACATACGCGAGCGCCAGAGGCAGGTAGATAGAGCAGTGCGAGTGTTCGCTGACCTTCGCCGCCTGCCATCCTTCGAGCAGTATCTCCCGCGCCTCCGTTTCGCCGATTGGCGCGCCGGTCTCGTGCGCCTTGTCGATAATTTGACGCAGCGCGTAGCGCACGACGGCGTGGAAGGTCCGGTACAGGGGAGCTTCTCTTACCGGGTAGCGAGCGCCGAGGAAGTTACGCACGTAGGTGTCGAGCGCGCAGGCATCTTTGTCGAGGCTGCGCGGTGAGAGCGAGCCTGCCAATTCACCGCCCCACAACGCCTTCGTCGTCACCGTCTCGCGCACCAGAGCCACCGGAGGCAGCGCTGTCGTCGGAATCTCATGCGCTTCCTGCCAGCCTTCAAGCAGGGGCGTGACGGTACGGGGTCGTTTCTTGGACAACTCTGTGCCGGTCGCGCTCGTCGCATAGGTGACGAGCAGTGCCCGTTTGGCTCTCGTCGCTCCGACGAAAGCGACCGAGTTCGCTTGGTCTATGTCCTGCTGGGCGGGCGACTGTAGCGAGTTAGGGAGCCATTTGTAACCTTTCTGGGCGCGCGAAAGAGTCTGCCCGGCTACGATCACGCAGGAAAACTCCAAGCCCTTTGAGGCATGGCACGTCATCACCCGCACCGCGTCAACATTGGACTGCGGCGGCATCAAACACGGGACGCTCGAACTAAGCGCGGCGCGGAAATGCTCGCCGAACCCTTTGCGCGAAATCGTCGGCTTCGACTCTTGGTGCGTGAAGCGGTAGATCGCCGCCCGCGCGAGCGATGCGACCGTCTCGCTAAGAGCCAGAGCTTTTTCCGCGCCGTCCGGCAGCGCGAGCACACGCCGCAGGTAGTCGCTCCCGTCGAACAGGAAGAGGCACATGACGGAGAAAGCGTCTGCGTCGTGCAAATGTTCCAGAAGACAGTTGCAGGCTCTTGCGACCTGCGTCGCGAGCGCGTCCCCTGCGCCGTAGCCCTCGACCGCGAAGTTGCCGTCGTCGTCGCTCGTCGCCAGAAGGCGCTCGCCCACTTTGTTAATGACTCCGGTGGAGAACTGCCCGCGCCCTAGACTAAATGCGAGCCGCATCAGGCTCGTCAGCGGGCGGTCGGCGAGCGTGACGATGTTCGCTAGATCGCCCGCCGCCCCGTCCGCTGTGACCAGCCCACTCGTCGTCGCCTGCACTCCGAGCCGCCCGAGCGCAAGCACGACGTTCCGCACATCCACGTTGCGCCGCGCCAGCACCGCGATGTCGCTGAGCGGGACTTCCTCATCGTGCCACTCTTTCACCTGCGCGGCGACCCCTTCATATTCCGCCTGATCCGAGTCGGCGACGGCGACAGCTACCGGCGCACGCCCCAGTGATTGGGGGTTAGCGTCCGAGGGCTTCCACTTAGTGCGGCGTGCGCCGTCGCTGTCGGCGAATTCCAGCAACTCCGCCAGTTGGTTGGCAGCGCGGACGATCTCCACTGATGAGCGGTAATTGATGTCGAGTTCAAAGACCCGCGCGCCGGGAAAATCGTTTACGAACTCGGCGACGTTCTCGGGGGCAGCGCCCCTGAACTGGAAGATCGACTGTCGCTTGTCGCCGACGACCCACGGCGGATTCTCTGCATCGCAGAGCAGTTGCAGGAGCCTTGCCACCGAGCGGCTGACATCCTGATACTCGTCTACCAGCACCCATTTGTGGTGTTCGCGACGGGCGGCGCGCACCTTCTTCTCTTTCTCCAAGATTTCAATCGGCAGCGCGATCAGATCAGCGAAGTCGAGACGCTTGCGCGCCGCCTTCTCCCGTTCGTAGGCGCGATAGATGCCGAGAAACTCTTCAGCCCGCGCGAACCCTTCCTGCTCCTCTTTAGTCGGCTTCCAGTTTGCGAGTTCCGCGGCGAGATTGTCGGGCGTGTGCAGGCGGTCTTTCAGGAATCCGATGTGGCGCACGATCTCCTCCACCGTATCGTGCAGGCGCTTAATGTCCAGAACCTTCTCGCAGCCGACTTTGCCCAGTAGGCTTGTCACCAACTCTGCCTGCCCCGCCTCGTCGAGGATGTAGGCGTTGGCGTCAACGTCACGGTACTGCCCGTGATGCAAGAGGAACGAGACGCCGAATCCGTGAAACGTGCTGACCGTGATCTCATCGGCGATGTTCGACCCGAACCGCTGTTCGATACGCTCGGTCAACTCCTCAGCCGCCTCGGTGCTGAAGGTGAGCACGAGTATCTGATCGGGCTGGGCGTTCTGCTCCATAATCAAATACTCAATGCGCCGCACGAGTGTCGCGGTCTTGCCCGTACCCGGTCCGGCGTTGACGAGGACGGGCGCGCCGGTGAATCTCGCCGCTGCCTCCTGCACCGCGTCGCACTTGAACTCCTGATCCTTATTTTTCTTCCTCTCCCATTCGCCGCCGAGCGTCAGGCGGTACAGCCCTTCTGCCAACTGCGCCTGCACGACCCGCACTGGCGCGCCCAGCATGTCTGCAAGCGTCTTGGAATTTTCGCTGGCTTCATTCAGCCACCGATTGAAGACTTCATCCGAAGGGCAGAGGAACTCGGTCGCGAAAGCGTTCGCTTCCGCCTCCTCGCGCGAGCGTTTGTTGTAGCGCGCTACCGCAGGGCCGCCGTCGTTGAGATACATCGAGCCAATGAGCGGGTCGCGCCCCGTGCAGCGCCGCTTGAGCCGCGGGTGCAACTCCAGATGCCCGAGTTCGTGCAGGATGACGATCAACTTTTCTGCCGGGTCGCGTTCGAAGCGTTCGTGGTAGAAGAGGCATCCTTCCGAATGGACGACCTCCGCTCTACCGCCTTTGAGGAACTCGCTGTTGGCAGGCTCCAGTTCGATTTCGTGAACTTCGAGGAGATATCGGCTGAGAGCCTCCAACAGTTCTCCCGACATGGCAACAATTTTGGCGCGGCAAGCGCGGGCGCGACTTCTGGCGCGTTTGAGGTAGCGCATAAGTGTGGATCATCCTTCTGCCGCAAGTGAGAGCCAGAATTGCCGCGCCTCACCGGCCATGCCCGCTTGGTCGAGGATGTTTTCGTAAGTCACATTCTCTGTTTCGTATGCGCCGTCTCTTGACGCCGCCATCTGCTCTTGGTACGGGTGCTCGAATGAGTTCATCACCACGGGCGCGGGCACTTTCAGCTTCCGTTCGGCGCGGTCGGCGAGTTCTCTGCGCCAGCTCATCGGCACGACGTTGGGGTAACGCCCGACCGCCGATAAGAACGCCACCGGCACGTCCATCTCGCGCGCGATGCGGCTGG
>JBAVPI010000812.1:0-4418 GCA_049692915.1 Pyrinomonadaceae bacterium | reverse complement strand
ACCCCGCCCGCGGCGAGCACCGCCGTGATGATACCCATCGTCTTCTGCGCGTCGTTGCCGCCGTGTCCGAGCGAGAAGGCTGCGGCTGAAACCAACTGCCCGCGCCGGAAAAGTTTGTCCACGCGATGCGGCGACCAGTGTTGGAAAATCCAGTAAACGGCCACCATCATCGCCAGTCCAAGCACCAGACCGATGAGCGGCGAGAGCACGATGAAGATGATGACCTTCGTCCATACTTCGGTCTTCAGCAGCCCGCTCACTCCGCCGTAGGCCGCGATCCCCGCGCCCGCATAGCCGCCGAGCAGCGCGTGCGAACTCGAAGTCGGCAGGCCCAGATACCACGTGATGATGTTCCACGCGACCGCCCCGATGAGCGCCGCCAGCAGTACGTAGAGACGATCTTCGGGATTAATCAAGTCCATCCGCACGCCGTCGCCGATGGCCTTGGCGACGCGCGTGCCGTAGATGGCGAAGGCGATGAAGTTAAAGAACGCGGCCCAGAGCACGGCGAGTCCGGGCGAGAGGACGCGTGTCGAGACGACGGTGGCGATGGAGTTGGCCGCGTCGTGAAAGCCGTTGCTGTAGTCGAAGACGAGCGCGATCAGGATGATGATGATGACGAAAGTCAGGGTCGCAGTCATAAGTGAAAGACCGTAAATCGTGAATCGTAAATCGTGAATCGAGAAAGCAACTTTCTATTGACGATTGACGATTCACGATTTACGCCTGTTAGGCGTGTTTGATGATCACGCTCTCGATGATGTTGGCGACGTTCTCGCAGCGGTCAATGGTGGATTCGAGTTTCTCGTAGATGTCTTTCCACTTGATGACGTTGAGCGGGTCGGGCGTGCCTTGAAAAAGTTCAGCGATGGCCTTGTGGTAGATGTCGTCGCCCTCGTTCTCCAGCCGGTGCATTTCGACGAGGCGTGGCGAGATTCCGGCGGGTCGCTCCAGAGACGAAACGATCTCGTGCAACTGCACGGCCATTCTTTGAATAACATCCGCGAACAGGCGCGCATAATCCGTGGCTTCCCGCACGTTGTACATCACCATCGCGCGCGACACGTCGTCAATCAAATCCACGATGTCGTCGAGCGCGCCGGAGAGCAGGTAGATGTCTTCGCGGTCGAAGGGTGTGATGAACGATGAGTTGAGCTTCTTGGAAATCGAGTGCGTCAGTTCGTCGCACGAGTGTTCGATGGCCTTGATGTTGGCCGCGGCCTGCGCGTACTCGCCGTTCGTGACGAGGAGCATATCGTTGAGAGCGCGCGCCGCGTCGAAGATGTACGAAGTCATCTGCCTGAAAAAAGAGAAATACTGTTCCTCTTTCGGTATCAAGCTGAAACGTCCCATGAAAGAGTGTCTCCGTGTGCCGAGTGGTTACTTATAGAGAGCGAAAATATAGTGGAACGGGGGGGCGTTGTCCACACTAAACTGAATAAAGAGTGAAACGCGGCTGAACGAATGTGATCCGGCGGACGACGGGATGCGGCCATGTCCGCTTCAGGCGGTCGAACGTGGAAGCAGTCGGCCCGTGCGTCGCATGTAGGTGCGATAATCGTCGCCGAACTCCTCGATCATCATCGCTTCCTCGCGCGGAATGCGTATGCACAGAAGCAGCATCTGGACGAGGCGTGGAACGAGGACGAAGAGGTTGGCGGAAAGGAGGGCGAAGCCGAGCATGTTGCCGATCAGCGCGGTGTACATCGGATGCCGGACGCGCGCATATGGCCCCGCCGTGATGAGCCTGTGTTCATCTCTCAACCGCAGGCTCGTTGACCAGTGACGCCCTAAGGCTTGATGGACATACAGGAGCAGGATGATGCAGGCGACGCTCAGCACGCCGCCGGAGATGCGTAGCCAGAACGGAAACGATAAAGACAAAAGCCTCGCCCACCACGGGTCGGCGACGTAAAGGATGATGCCCGCCGGTAAGACGATCTCCATCGCCATGCCGAGCGCGGCGTGGAAAAATCCTTTACGCTTAATGTCGTCCGCGCCGGAAAAGATTTTGCCGCCCGACTTCGTGACCCTCAACGCATAAAAGAAACGTATCGAGTGAAACAGCGCGTAGAGAAGAAGCGTGGTGATTCTGAAAAACGGTTCGTGATTCATTCCAGAGACGCTCCGCGACGTTGCTGTCGGAATTATCCCGCGTTTGTATTATCCGGCGTTTGTCTTACGCGTTTGTATTATTTTGTCTTACGCGTTTGTATTATAAGGTGGAGATCATCATTCGGGGCACGTCATTTTTCCGGTTTCGCGGCGGGTTGTTCTTCGGCGTGCGCGCGTCGTATGCTCGTCTCACAAGTCTCAAGTTTAGCCGTTGAGTCAATCACAGGCGGATGAAACAAACTTACTTCGCGCAGGTCTTGAGCCTGCTCCACATGGAAGCGGAAGCCATCACGCAGACCGCCGCGCGACTGGACGCCGGAGAGGTCGAGCGCGCCATCGAACTGCTCGTCGCCTGTCGCGGTAAAGTGGTCACAATCGGCGTCGGCAAATCCGGCAACATCGCGCAGAAGATCGCCGCCACGCTGACGAGCACGGGCACGATGGCCGTCTATCTGCACCCGTCCGACGCGCTGCACGGCGGCATCGGCCTCGTGACGGGCGAGGACGTGCTAATCGTTTTAAGCAACAGCGGCGAGACCTCGGAGATTGTCGAGTTGCTGCCGTACTTGCAGCACCGGCACACGCCCGTCGTCGCCGTCGTCGGTAATCTCAACTCCACGCTCGCGCGCCGCGCGGATGTCGTGCTCGACGCTTCGGTCACGCAGGAGGCGTGCCCGCTCAACCTCGCGCCGACGACGAGCACGACCGTCGCGCTGGCGATTGGCGATGCGCTGGCGATGACCTTGATGAGCGTCAAGGAATTGACGCCGGAGGATTTCGCGCTCAATCATCCGGGCGGGCGTCTGGGTAAACGCCTGACGCTCAAAGTCAGCGACCTGATGCACGGCGGGGAAGAGAACCCGACCGTGGAAGCGAACGCGCCGCTGCTCGAAGTGCTGGGAGCGATCAGTCGCGGCGGTCTCGGCGCGGTCAACGTGCTGAACGACGAGCGACGGCTCGCGGGCATCATCACGGACGGCGACGTGCGACGCGCGCTGCAACAGACGGGTCTCGCCGGACTCGAAAAGCTGACGGGCGCGATGGTGATGACGGCTTCGCCCGTCGTCGTCTCGCCCGACCTGCTGGCCCACGCCGCGCTGCGCTTGATGGAAGATCGCCCATCGCAAATCAACGTCCTGCCCGTCGTCGAAGCGGACGGACGCTGCGTCGGCCTGCTCCGCATCCACGACATTGTCAGGAGCGGACTGTGAAAGGTTAAGGATGAGAAGAGAGTCAAAAGTTGGTTTGTGCTGCGTGCTGGTGTGGATGCTGTTGCTGTCGTCGCCGTCGGCTGCGTTCGGTAAGTCAGGCGTGTTGCCGTCGCGCGTGAATCACCGCGCGGAGCGTGTCAGGCCGGGGGGCGAGGTGTTGATTGTGCTGAACGAGGATTTCTTCAACGCACTGCTCGACGCCATCACGTCGCAGCCTCAACTACCGACCTATCCGCTGTCGCGCGGCGGCGCGGAGTCGAACAGGGGATGCGCGAACGAAATCACTTTGCTGCGCGAGTCGAAGGGCACGCGCACGGCCGTCCGTTTCGTTGACGGGCGCATCACCGCGCCGCTCGCCTTTCGCGGGAGTTACGCCGCGCCGCTCGTCGGCTGTCTGAAATTCGAGGGCTGGGCCGACACGGTGTTCGACCTCGCATTCGACGAAGCGAAGCAGGCGCTCGACGCGCGCGTCACGGTACGCGCCGTCAATCTGAAGAACGTTCCGACCTCGCTCATGGGCGGCGGCCTCACAGGACTCGTGCAGGATTCGATTGACAAGCGCGTCAACCCCATCGTCATTCTCCGCGCCGAGCAACTGGGCGCGCGCCTGCCCGTCGCGGGCGGGGGTGAGTTGCGCCTGCGCGCGAAGGAAGTTCGCCATGAGGTCGCCGGTCGTGAACTGCGACTGCGCATCGTCTATGAGATCGTGAGCGTCGAATAACGAGGACGCAAGATAACTAATAACGAAGACGCAAGATAACTAAAGCCGCAAGTTCCGTCTCCCGCCGCGTTCAATCAAAGACAAACGTTGAGCCAACCTTGATTCCGTCAACGGTGTCTATGTGGCTGACCATACTTGAACGTGGATGCGCGCGGCTTCGCTTTTCGCGCCGTCCCTCGCGCGAAAGCTTTCTCAGGAGGAAGGTTATGTTCCGAAGACCGTCTCAATCTCGCGTGTTACCCGTCAGGCTTCTCTTGTTCATCTCACTTTTAATTCTCAGCGTGGGCGCGGGCCTCGTGCTGGCTAACGCCGCCGGACGACAGCAGCCGCAGCATGTCGCGCCGTCGTCCGCGACCACACAGGCGGAGACG
>JBAVPI010000811.1:0-3709 GCA_049692915.1 Pyrinomonadaceae bacterium | reverse complement strand
AGATCGCGCGCGACGATACACAGCGAAAGCTCATGGAAGACAGGCTGCGCGAGCACGATGAGTTCAGCCGAAGCATTCTCGAAGCCAGCCCGGACTGCGTAAAAGTTCTCGATCTCGACGGGAATCTCGTCTCGATCAACGGCCCCGGTCTGTGCGTGATGGAGATTGATGAGTTCAGCGAGTTTAAGGGTAAATGTTGGAGTGATTTCTGGAAGGGCGAGAAACACGCGGAAGCGCTCGCCGCAGTTGAGGCCGCGGAGCGTGGCGTGACGAGTCGCTTTCACGGCTATGCCGAAACCGCGAAGGGCACGCTCAAATATTGGGATGTTGTCGTGACGCCGATACTCAACGCCGCAGGCCAGCCGAAACAACTCTTATCCGTTTCGCGCGACATCACACGGCGCAAACGTGCCGAACAAAATACGGAATTTCTGTTGGACATAAACGAAACGTTGGCCGGCCTGTCGAACATCAATGAGATGATGCGCGTGACGGGCGAAAAAATCTGGGAGTTCTTAGGGGTCGCGCACTGTGCTTTCGTGGAGATAGATGAGGCGGCGGATGCAGCCGTCATTCGATACGATTGGCGTAAAGACGATAACGCCGTCAGCCTGATCGGAACTTACCGGATGGCAGAATATGTTTCCGAAGATTTTCAACGAACGCTCGTCGCGGGTCTGCCGGTGATCATCAACGACGTGGCTTCCGACCCGCGCACCGCCGCGTCGAGGGAAAATTTCCGAAAGCTCAGGCTGGGTTCCTTGATTAACACCCCCTACGTGAGGGACGGGTCGTTGAAGTTCGTGCTCGGCGTCTATCAGCCGGAGGCTTACGAATGGCGAGCCGACGAAGTCGTCTTGCTGCGTGAATTGTCGGCGCGCATCTGGCTGATTATTGAACGCAAGCAGACCGAAGAAGCCCTGCGCAAATCCGAAAGTCATTTGCGCCGCGCGCATTTGGAAGCGGAAGCCGCGCGCCTGCGCCTGCACGACCTTTTCATGCAGGCCCCGGCCATCATCTGTACGCTGCGTGGGCCGGAGCATGTCTTCGAGCTAGCCAACCCGCTCTATTTGCAACTCGTGGGTCGCCACGATGTTTCCGAACTCATCGGGAGGCCGGTTCGAGAGGCGCTGCCTGAAGTCGAAGGTCAGGGGTTCTTAAAGTTGCTGGACAAGGTCTATCGCACGGGCGAGCCGGTTATCGGTAACGAAGTGTCTATTATGCTCGACCGGCAGGGCAACGACACACTTGAAGAAGTCTTCCTCAACTTCGTTTACCAGCCGTCGCGCGGCACAGTCGGAGAGATCGAGGGCATCCTCGTTCATGCCGTCGAGGTGACTGAACAGGTACGGTCGCGCCAGCGCGTCGAGGAAGCCAGTCGCATCAAGGATGAATTTCTCGCCACGCTCTCGCACGAACTGCGTACGCCTTTGACGGCGATCCTCGGTTGGGCGCGCATGTTGAGCGGCGGGCAACTCGACGAGCGGCATACGGCGCGTGCTCTGGAGACGATTGAGCGCAACGCAATCGCGCAGTCGCAGCTCATCGAAGACATCCTCGACGTGTCGCGCGTCATTACCGGCAAGCTCAGGCTTGAGGTGCAGCCGGTTGACCTCAACGCGTTGATCGAATCATCAATAGACGCCGTGCTGCCGGCGGCCGACGCCAAAAGCATCCGGCTTCAACGCGTGTTCGACGCGGGCGCGAGCATAATTTCAGGCGACCCGGCGCGCTTGCAGCAGGTGATTTGGAATCTATTGTCGAACGCAATTAAGTTCACGCCCAAAGAAGGAACGGTGCAAATCAAGCTAGAGCGCGTCAACTCCTACGTGGAGATGACCGTCACCGACAACGGGCAAGGTATCGATGCCAATGTGCTTCCCTACATCTTCGAGCGCTTCCGACAGGCAGATTCAACGAGCACCAGAAAGCACAGCGGACTAGGGTTGGGGCTGGCAATCGTACGCCATCTGGTGGAGACGCACGGCGGCACGGTCGAAGCGGCAAGCGCGGGGCAAGGACAAGGAGCGACCTTTACAGTGAGTCTTCCACTTATTGCAGTGCGCTCGCTTGACGTTCGCCATTCGAGCGCCGACGAGCGGGTGCATCCCACGTCAAGCCCCGGCGTCCCTTTCGACTGCCCTGTGGAACTCGATGGCTTGCATATTCTGATCGCCGATGATGAAGAGGACACGCGCCTGTTGTTGAAGATGGTGCTGGAACAGTGCGGCGCTTCTGTTACTTCCGTCTCGTCGGCGCGAGCGGCGTTGGCTGCGCTCAAGGAATCCAGACCTGATGTACTTCTCAGCGACCTCGGAATGCCGGATGAAGATGGCTACTCATTAATCAAGAGGGTGCGGGCGCTACCCACCGAAGACGGAGGGCAGACGCCGGCAGCGGCGCTTACTGCATATGCCAGAGTGGAAGATCGCGTGAAGGTGCTGCACTCCGGTTTCCAGATGCATATCCCGAAGCCGGTCGAACCCACTGAACTAGTGACGGTGGTCGCAAACCTCGCCGGGCGAATTGGAAAGGGCTGAAACGTAATGGATGGCGATGCGCTCCTGCATCTACAGCTATCAACTTGGCTGGCTCGATCAACTTCGATCCGCGCTCGTTGAAATGAGTTCCGGTGCATTCAAATCAATATCGCTTTTATAAGGTATTGAACCTAGCTTAGATGCCGATGGCCTCACCGATTTCGTTAATGGTCGCTATCTCGCTCCCGCTGATTTGCTCGCCACCGAACCCGAAAACTCCTCCTTCTTTTGCAGCCGTCGCGACCTTCTCAGCCACGACCAGTATCCATCTCTTATATTCATACGCCTCTTCGGCGCTAACCTTTCCTTGCAGCATTGCCGCCACTGCCCGGCAGATGTCCAGCGCCCTGCCTCTGATCTCATTAACTGACAACTTCTCAGTCTGGCCGCGTTTGTCATCCTCGGCGTTGGCGTAGATGTCGGCGATCACCGATCCGAGCAAAGAATCCTGCGCAGCGCGCTGTTCGCCCTCGATGACCCCTTCGGCTACCGCCCCCATCTCCCGCACGAAGTCATCCTGCTTGCTCGGCGCTGCACCGGCAACGGCGTAGGCTGCCAGCATCGGCGCTTTGAGCAGACTCTTCCATTCATCGGGTGTAAATTTGTCTTTGACACTCATCTACGGATTCCCTCCTTATGTGAACGCAACCGGTATCTGCGAATCGGTGTCGAGTTTTTCCTATCCTACCACTATCTGCCGGATGTCGCTGTGAGATGTTAAGGAAGAATCAGTGGCACACAGGCTGCCTGAGTTCTCAACGTTTATCATGTTTCGGATTGAAATCGCACACATGAATTATGCTCTCTTTGAATGCACGTTGGTTGTTAGGTCTCCAACTTGATGCCGTGTAACCTTCGCGCGATTTTCCGGGCAAGACTAAACAATCAATCAGCGGAAAGGCATAAAGAAGGTATGAGGCGAATCTTACTCTTAACGATTGCAATTGCGTTCTCACAGCCGGCTTGCATCGTCGCGGGCGGTTATAGCAGCGACAGAGGACTTTACCTGTGGCCCGGCAGCCTGATCAGTATAGTTCTCGTCATCGCACTGCTCTTATTTCTCAGAAGCCGTCGGCGGTAGAGCACGCGGCACTAAGATAATTCTGATGTCGAGAGTTGCCGCGTTTTAAACCGGGAACTCGGCGGTAAGAATGAGGATTACTGTAAGG
>JBAVPI010000810.1:0-8039 GCA_049692915.1 Pyrinomonadaceae bacterium | reverse complement strand
TCGTCGAGCGCGGCGAGGCGCGCGGCCTCGACGACACGCTCGAAGGAGACATCCGCGTCGCTGTATGTGATGTTCCGGCGAATCGAGCCGCTGAACAGGAGAGAGTCCTGACAGACTACACCGAACTGCCTGCGGAGCGAGCGATAGTTCAGAGAGCGCAGCGGTATGTCGTCGTAAAAAATCTCGCCTTCGGTCGGCGTGTAGAGGCTGAGCAGTAGATTGGCGAGCGTGGACTTGCCCGACCCTGTGCGCCCGACGAGTGCGATCTTCTGGCCGGGCCGGATGGTGAGCGAGATGTTCCTGAAGACCCACGATGCCTCAGGGTCGTAGCGAAAGCCGACGCCACGCAACTCGATCTTACCCGTCAGACGTGGCGGCTCTTCGACCAGACGCAGGTCTTGCTCGCTCTCCGTCTCAAGCACGTCGGCGATGCGCTCAAGGTAAGACCCGACGAGTTGACACCGCTGCAAGTTCGCGGCGAGCGATGAGAGCGATGTCAGGAATGATGTCGCCAGCGCGACCAGCGCCAGCATCGTGCCGACCGTGAGCGCGCCGCTCAACGCGAGGTAAGCGCCCGCCCAGAGCAGGATGAGCGGCGAGAAAGTATGCAGCGTCCCGCGGCCCGTCTCGATGATGGTTGACAGGTGGTTGCGCTCATAAGAGACGTTCAATTGTTTGAAGAAGAGGTCTGTCCAACGGTCGAAGACGCGATCCTCGGTGCCGGAGGCTTTCAGCGTCTCGATTCTGGTGAGGGCTTCGACGAGGTAGCTCTGCGACTCGGCCTGCGCCGCCAACTCGCGCTGCATCAATTGATGCACGCGCCGCTTCGTCCCCAGTAGCAGCAGCACCTGTAGCGAGCCGATGCCGAGCGCCAGCAGGCCGAGCACGGGCTGTTGCAGAAGTAGTATCAGGAGATATGTGAAGACGAAAGTGCCGTCGAGCAGGACGGAGATCGTCTGGCTGGTGAACATCTCGCGGATGACCGTGTTACTGCTCAGACGCATCAGCAGGTCGCCGCTCGCCCGCTGCTGAAAGAAGCGGAGCGGGAGCGTCAGCAGGTGCTCGAAGAAGCCGAGCATCATCTGCGTATCGAGGCGCATCTGGAGGTGCAGCAGCAGGCGCGAGCGTAGGTAACTGATCGTGGTCTGGGTCAGTACCAGAACGATTATGCCGATGCCGATGACGTACATCACCGTCCCGATCTCCATCGGCAGCACGTCGTCTATGAGCAGTTTCGTGAGGAGCGGGATGGCTAAGCCGAGGACTTGGAGCACGAGCGACGCGAGGATGATCTGCGCCAGCGCACCCGGCGCGCGCAGGACGTACCCGAACAGGTAGCGGCCCATCCGCGAACGCCGGGCCTTGCGCCCGCGCTCGAAATTGACGCCCGGCTCGAACATCAAAACGACGCCCGTGAAGCCCGCGGCGAACTCTTCAGGCGTCAGGCGCAGACGCCCCTGTGCGGGATCAACGACGCGGACGTATTTTTCCGTCCAATGCTCGACGACGATGAAGTGGTTGAAGTTCCAGTGGACGATGGCGGGCAGCCGCACATGCCTGAGGTCGGGCGGGTCGAGCGTGTAGGCTTTAACGCGGAGGCCGAAGCGACGGGCGACACGCGCGATGGTCAGGGCTGTCACGCCGTCACGCCCGACGCCCATTTGCTCGCGGCACTCGTCCACGCGCGTCGGACAATCGTAGTAGCCGAGAATCATTGACAGGCAGGCCGCCCCGCATTCGACTGCGCTCAGTTGCCTGACGACGGGAACTCTGCGCCGTCGCGCCGCCACTCCGGGCAGTAGCCCCGTCAACCCTTGAACGAATCTCTTGAGCGGCAAACGCTTCACCTCTCCAGCCACATCCTGCCGACGCCCGTGATTATACCCGTGAGGCGGTCTATTCATCGAAGAGGCGACCGACGAAGGGCAGGCCCGCACCGATTCTCCGCGCACGAACCTCCACGTCGGCGCGGTACGTGCCCTCGGCCATCGCACCCTCAGGGATTTCGACCTCCGCGAGCGCAACGGCGATTTCGTTCGCACCCGGCACGAGACACGCCTCCAGCCCGTACCGCTCGCGCACCGCTTCGGGGCTACTCAACGACGGCTCGACGGCGACGATCAAGCCGCGGAGGACTTGTCTCCGCATGATCTGTGTCTGCGCTTCACGGCGCAGGTTTATCTGCTGACCCGCGTGCAGGCGCGAGTGGAATTCAGGCGGCAAGAGAACGACGAGTCGTCTCTTACTCCCCGTGTCGCCGGACGAGGGGCTTGCCGCAGAGGGCGTCACCGCCAGACCGGAGGCATAGACGGGCAGCTTCGCCCTCAGGCCGAAGACGATGCCGCTCGCGATGAAGAGGCAGGCCAGCGCCCACAGCAGAAGCGAACTCGCTCCCCGACCGAAGCGCGGCAGGACAGGCTCTGACCTGCTCCGCAGATAGCGATGCACTGCGTCGGGACGGAAGATCAATCGTTGGTCAGGATTCATCAGAGACGGAACGCGTGCGGCCCACTGTAGCGATGCGAGATTAACACGCCGCACAACACCGGTGATGCGAACGGCATGTTCACAGCGGATGATGAGGTCTTATCGAAACGAAGGCGAGTTCCGGTGGCGCGCGTCGGACGACGGGACGGGAACGGGCGAACGGGGCTTGGCGATCCTGCCTCGTGCCGGAGACGCTGCCGGCATAATTCCCGGTCGAGCACCTGAACTGCTGCGGCACGATGCAAAGGTTCACACAAGACCCCGCGCCCCGCTTCGATAGCGTCGTCCCTCTTGCAAGCTACGCAGACTTCTACTGGATGGTGACGATGGTGATCGGGCACCACGTCACATTCGACATCGGGCAGTAGGTGTCAATGGTGATGGGGCAGTAGGTCAGGCAACTAAAGATGGTCGGGTAGCCACCGGCAGCGTTGTAGCCACCGGCAGCGTTGTTAAGGTCTGCGTCGGTAAGCTCGACGAGGCCAGCCGGGTTGTCGGGTAGTGAGGCGCGCTGCTCCTCGGTCAAGCTAGAGCGGTACTCCTCGTCCTTCCATGCGCGGATAACGTCTGTTTTGGACATCATGTCTCCATACTTTTGTGGTTGATTTTGTGGCATTCTTAACCTCAAGTCAGTGGGCGTGAGATTAAGATTTGAGTGGAGCAATCGTCTGAATACTTTAATCCGGTCACAAGAGAATTGAATCTCCGTCACCTGAAAGAAAGTGGTTGCAGTTTAGATGGCAAATCACGGAGCGTCAAGATTTTTTTTGCGCGCACGGGTGTCTTATACTACGGCTGATGAGCAACCGTTCACGTGGTTTCCCGGATGAATCCGAAACCACCTCTGTTGATGCCGCTTCCGACCGGGGCGGCTCTGTCTTGGGCGGTTGCTTCAGAAGAACCGGAGGGTGAAAGACGATGAGTAAAGAGAAGCCGGACGCCAAGGCGTTGAGAGTCGCGAAGGAACTCAAAAACGCGCACAACTGGAAACATCTCGCGCGGATGCACGAGGGCGGCTATTACGAGTTGCGGACGGAGGACACGGGCGACGTGCCCGTTCGTCTCTTTCTCACGCCGACTTTGCTCGGTGACGCCGAAGATATTCTCTACCGTCAGATCATCAACGCCACGCGTTTCCCCGGCGTGCGTCTCGTCGTCATCACGCCCGACACGCACTACGGCTACGGCGTGCCGGTCGGCTGCGTGCTCATCACCGACGCGCGTGAAGGCGCAATCGCGATGGGGCCGGTGGGCTATGACATCGGTTGTGGGATGATGTCGGCGCGCTCGGACGTGGAGGCGGAGGCGGCGACGCCGGAGCGTCGGTTGGCGTTCAACCGCGCGGTGATGGAGCGCGTGGACATGGGAGCGGGCGGCAAGAGCTTGCGTCTCGGCAAACTGTCGGAGTCGGAGTTTCTGAATCTGGTGCGCGGCGGCGCGGAGTATTACGTCGAGCAGTACGGCGCGACGTTCGACCGCAGCCGCGCGGAGCGACATCGCATCCCTGTTGACGACGATTGGCGGATTCCTTGGGGCGGGAAGGGAAGGCCGGAGCGCGGGCGCGATCAGTTGGGCAGTCTCGGCGGCGGCAATCACTTCATCGAATTGCAACGCTCGGAGCAGACGGGGACGCTTTTTCTGCAAGTGCATACGGGCAGTCGCGGCTTCGGCCACGGTCTCGCGACCAACTATTTCGAGTTGGCGCGCGATGAGCATCCGGGGTTGATGAAGGATATAGACCTCGGCTACTTCACGCCTGAGTCGCGTCATTATCGCGACTACCAGAACGCCGTGGCCGCCGGCGGCAACTACGCGATCCTGAACCGTCTCGTCATCTTCGAGGGAGTGGCCGAAGCCTTCCGGGAGGTCTTCGGCTCGGAACTCGAACTCGTCTATGAGATCAGTCACAACCTCGTGCAGCGCGAGCAGCACCCGGAGTTCGGCGACGTGTGGGTGCATCGCAAGGGCGCGACGCGCGCTTTCCCCGCGGGCCACCCCTCGCTCGTGGGCACACGTTGGGCGGAGACGGGCCATCCTGTTTTGATTCCCGGCAGCAACAAGGATTGGAGCTACATCCTGCGCCCGCTCGCGGGGGCGGAGCGCAGCGGCTACTCGGTCAACCACGGCGCGGGCCGCAGGATGTCTCGCGGCGAGGCGACGCGCACGCTCTCGCAACGTCAGATGGACGACGAGTACCGAGCCGCAGGCATCGTCGTCAACGCGAACGGGCGCGTGCCGTTGGACGAAGCCGCGCCCGCTTACAAATCTTCGGCGGAAGTGATCGCCGCGGTCGTCGGCGCGGGACTGGCCGAGGTCGAGCATCAGTTATGGCCGCTCGCGTCGCTCAAGGGCGTGGACGGGCGCAAAGCGAAGAGAGGCAAGGGCGACAAGGGCGGCAAACCGCGCGACCGCAAGAGGGAAGGCAAGCACACGAGCGAGCACTACTAGAACGGGTGAGCACTACTAGAACGGGTGAGCACCACTGTTAAGCACTACTGTAATGCCACGTGTTGAGCACTACTGTAATGACGCGTGGCGCGGTTGAGTGCGTCGGCGTGTTTTACCCCGCCGCGCCTTCTTTCCGCGCACGGAGCAGTTTGAGGAGCGCCAGTTCTTCCACATCGTAGTCGGCCTGCTGGCGATTGATGCGCCGTTGCGTGCGCGGGCGAAACTCTTCGAGCGATATGCCTGCGGCGTAGCACGCGAGCACCGACGGGTGAATGTAGGAACTGCGGCACACCGCGGGCGTGTTGCCGAGTCGTTCGGCCACGCACGTGACGGCCTTCACGACATTACTCTTCAAGAGTTTTTCGTCTTCACAACACCCCGCTTCGGCCAACTCTGTCGCGGCCAGAAGCGTCCCGCCCCACGTGCGAAAATCCTTGGCGGAAAATTCCGTACCCGTCGCCGCCTTGATGTACTCGTTCACGTCGCGCGGCGTGATGGGTCGCCGTCGTCCTTCGTCGTCGAGATATTGAAAGAGATGCACGCCGCCGAGCGCCTTGATGTCGCGCACGAGCGCGGCCAGTTCTTCGTCCACGAGCAGGCGGCGATGCTTGATGTGGTGCTTACCCGTAAAGCTGAACACGAGTCGCCCGCCGCGCTTGATTTCCAGATGGCGGTTGCGCAAAGTCGTGACGCCGTAAGTTCGATACTTCTTGACGCTCTCCTCCGAGCCGACGCGGAAGTAGAGATCGTTAATCAGCCGCACGACGACGGCCAGCACGCGCTCTTTATCCAGCCCCTCGCGTGCGATGTCTTCGTTCGTCCGTTTCCTCAGACGCGGCAGAGCCTCGCCGAAGCGTTCGATCTTTTCATACTTGCGCCGCGCCTGCCGCGCGATGAACGTCGGGTGATAGATGCGCTGCACGCGCCCGCATGCGTCCACGCCGATGGCTTGCAGCGAACTTCGCGGACTCGGCGAGACGCGCACCTCTCTCCATGCCGGTGGGACGGCGAGCGACTTGATGCGTTCGAGCGCGGCTTCGTCCGTCACACGACGGCCCGCAACGGTCTCGTAACGGAAGCCGCGACTCTTCGAGCCGCCACGCCGCCACCATTTGGCGCGACGCCCGCGTGTAACACTTCCGAGCGCCGCGTCGCCTGCGGTGTCCCGTTGAACTGCAACTTCCGCGCTCGCCATGAAAAGCTCCTCCCAATCCATCCATCCTCGAAAACTCTCAAAACCCGCGTCAATTCGTCTCAGACCTTCATGCACGACCCGCGCCGCCGCCCGTCTCACACGCGCTTGACCGCCGCCCCTCAGCGCCTTGCTTAACAAATGTCGGGCCGCAACCATCTGCGACGAGGCCGAACGTCTCAAACATCAACTTACACGCCGGGACTCGTCGTCGCCAATCAATTCACGACGGCCTCCGGCGCAAACGGGGCGTTCAAGATTTAGACGCTCACGAGCCTGCACTTCATCGCCGGTATCACGGGCTACTTTGCCCTGTAAGCCTTCGACGAAGTGCATAACGCGGAAGGTGACTGCGAAGAAGTGCATAACGCAGAAGGTGGCCGGACTGTCGAATAACAGTCCGGCCACCTTCCGTGTCAATATCGAATTGTTTAGATCACGCGCCGTCTTTATGAGACGGGCGCGGTCGTGGCCGCCTGCCGCTGAGTGGATTGTTGCTGCTGTTCAGCCGGGACGTAGTAGAGAATGCGCGCGCAGTTGTCGCAGACGATGATCTCGTCGCCGCGCCTGACCTCGGACATCATCTGCGGACGCAAAGTGATGAAGCAGGCCGTGCAGGAATTGTTGCGCGCCTCTGCGACCGCCACGCCGTCGCGGATGCGCGAGGAGATGCGGCTGTACATTGATTTGAGCGCGGGCGGCAGACTTGCGAGCAGACGCTCGCGCTCTTCGCGTCGTGCGGCGATGGCCCCGTCGTCGGCGCTCACCTGCTTTTCCAAAGCACGCAACTGCTCGTCGCGCTCCTCTCTCAGGCGCGCGACCTCCGGCTCGCGCTCGGCGATAGTCCGCTCGGCGGTCTCCGCAATCTCCATCTGTTCGAGGATTTTCGTCTCTAAATCCGAGATATGTTTTTTCGCGGAGTCGGCTTCGCGAATCGCCGCCTCGTAGGTCTTCGGGTTGGTTGACGACATCAAGTCGCGCTCGGCCTTTTCGGCATGCGCGCGCGTTTCGGCCAACTCGCGGTCGTAGCCTGCGCGTCGTTCGCGGGCCTCGTCGCGCTGCGTTTCGAGAGCCTTAAATTCAAAGGCGCGCTGATCGAATTGCTTCTCGATCTCAGCGCGCCTTTGTGGTAACGATTCCAACTCGGCCTGTATTTTTCGTAAGCCCGTGTCGGCCTTCTGTAAAGCGATTAACTGCTCCAATTCCGCTTTCACTCTATTTATCTCCTCAAAATATCAGAAAGACAGCCGCGCTGAAATGCGCGCTTCATCGGATGACCACTCATTCTCTCTTATTTCAAAAGCGGAGACAAGCGGCGGAAATAGTGACGTGCGATCAGTAATGAGTGATGCGTAAAAAAACTCGCCCCCTTGACCTACTTCACACATCACTCGTCACCCGTCACTTTCAAGATGACTTTGCCGAACGTCTCGTTCGATTCCAGTCGCTCGTGAGCGGCGCGCACTTCATCGAGCGAGAAGACGGTGTCAACGACCGGACGCAACGCCCCCCGCGCGAAAAGCGGTACGACTTGTGCGGCGAAGAGGCGGACGGCGCTCGCCTTCTCTTCCACGGAGCGAGCGCGCAGGACAGTGCCCGTGATGGAGAGACGCTTGCGCATCACGACGCCAAAGTCGAGTGCGGCGCTCGCGCCCGCCAGCGTCCCGATGAGCATCATGCGCCCGCGCGCGGCGAGCGCGTCGAGGTTGGCCGCGAGGTACGACGCACCCACAAGGTCTATCACGACATCCACGCCGCGCCCCCCTGTCCATTCACGCACCGACGCGGCGAAGACGCGCGGGTCGTCGCCGACAACGACCACTTCATCAAGTCCGAACTCGCGCGCGCGTTCGAGCTTTTCAGCCGTCCGCGCCGTGCCGTAGATTGCGCCCGCACCGGCAGCGCGCGCGAG
>JBAVPI010000809.1:0-5029 GCA_049692915.1 Pyrinomonadaceae bacterium | reverse complement strand
GCCGAAGCGCAGGCGCTGCCGCAGATCGCCGAACACTGTCACACCTCGCTCGGACTGCTCGCCGCCTCGCGCGGGGACAACACGCGGGCGGAAGAGAGTTTTCGCCGCGCCGTCTCGCTCATTGAAGATTTGCGCGCGCCGCTTCCGGCTGAAGAGTTCCGCACGGCGTTCCTCGCCGACAAACTCGCGCCTTACGATGAACTCGTCCGGCTGTGCCTCGCCGACAGCGGCGGGACGCGCGTGACGGAGGCGCTCGGCTACGTCGAGCGCGCACGCTCTCGCTCGCTCATCGAGATGATGAGCGGCACGCTCGACGCACACACTTCGCCGCGTGATTCCTTCGAGGCCAATCTCGCGGAACAACTCGGCGAGTTGCGCGAGGAGTTGAACTGGTTCTACAGCCAGATCAACCGCCCGCCGGCAGAGCAGCACGACGCGACGCGCACGGCCTCTGCCATGCAGTCGCTTCACGACGCCGTCCGCGTGCGCGAGACGAAGACGCTCGAACTCATGCGCCAGCTTCAACAGCGGAGGCCCGACACGCTTCACGACGCCGCGCACGGCAAGGTCGAGCCGCTCGACATCGCCGCGCTTCAACGTGAACTCGGCGCGGACGCCGCGCTCGTCGAATACACGAGTCTCGACGGCGTGCTGCTCGCCTTCGTGGTGACGAACGAGGGCGTCGAGGTCGTGAGAGATTTGGCGAGCGAGGAGGAGGTCAACGCCGCGCTCGGACAGTTTCGTTTTCAACTCGGCAGTCTGCGTTACGGCGCGACGCGCATGCGCCCGCACCTCTCGCATCTGACTGCGCGCGCGCAACATCATCTGGGCCTGCTCTACGATCTGCTGCTGCGTCCCGTCGAACGTCTTCTGGCGGGCGCGCGCCGTCTCGTCGTCGTTCCGCACCGCGCGCTGCACTACATCCCCTTCCACGCACTCCATGACGGCGCGGCTTACGTCATCGAGCGATGCGAAGTGACATATGCTCCGAGCGCGGGCGTCCTGCGTTATTGTTTGAAGGGGCCGCGACGCGACTTTGAACGCGCGCTCCTGCTCGGCGTCGCCGACGAGCTGACGCCGCGCGTGCGCGACGAGATCAGGGCGCTGACGCCGCTCTTTCCCGAAGCCACGGCGCTCCTTGACGGGCACGCCACGCTCGCCGCACTGCGCGCGCACGCCCCGCACGCGGACGTTTTGCATCTCGCCTGTCACGGACAGTTTCGGCCCGATAACCCGCTCTTCTCTTCCCTCCGTCTCGGCGACGGGTGGCTGACCGTGCGCGACGCTTACGCACTCGACTTTCACGGCGGGCTGGTCACGCTCTCGGCCTGCGAGACGGGCGTCAGCGCCGTCGCGCCCGGCGACGAAGTGATCGGTCTCGCGCGCGGTTTTTTTTCGACAGGCGCGCAGACTCTGTTGCTCAGCCTGTGGACGGTGGACGACGCGGCGACGGCAAATTTGATGACGAACTTCTACACGCGGCTGCGCGCGGGCGAGCGGCCCGCCGCCGCGCTCCGTTCAGCCGAACTAGAACTGATGAAAGAACAACCGCATCCCTTCTTCTGGTCGCCGTTCGTCCTCGTCGGACGATGGTGATTTCAAGGAGAGGCCGGAGAGTTAAGAATTAGGGACGGGAAGAAAATTAAGAGAGGCCGGGAACTTGAAGTTAATGTTTCAAGTCTCCGGCCTCTTTTTTTTGTGAGCGTCTTTCCGCTCTTTACGTTTCGCCCGTGCGCGCTCCTTACGGCGTGCCGAACCTGCCGCGGTACTCGCCGGAGTTCAGGAAAGCCTTGACCATCTCCGCGCCGCGAAAGTCGCCGTTGAATTGATTGAGCTTGCCGAGCCAGAAGTTATAGCCGTTGAAGTTCAAGTCCGGCGCGGCGTCTGGATCGCGTTGAAGGTAGCCGAAGTATTGCATGAGGACGAAGGCGCGGTTGAACTCGCTCTGCTGAAGCGTCTGGCTCTCGGCCACTGAACGCAGGGCCGCCGCGCGTCCGCCGCTGTCGCCCGCGCCATAGGCGTTGATGGCATTCTGTCGCTCCGTCGCCGTCGGCGTCACGCCCGCGTTCGCAAAGAGCGTGTCCACGTAAGTCGCCGCCGCCATCCCCGCGGGGAAAGCCGAGGTGAAGCGCGTGCGCGCGACGAACGAATTGAAGTAAGCGACCTTGTTCGACTCAAGCACGCCCTCCCATCCCGGCTGACCGACGACCACGCTCTGTCCGATGTTTTGCGTGTCGGGCAGAAATTCGGAGCGACGCAGAGGCACGGGCGTGCCCGCGATGTTGCCGAAGGCGGACTTGTATGCGCGATAGACAAGGTAGCCCGTCTGTTGAAATTCGATGGAGAGGAAGAAGGCCGCAGAGGTGTCAATGCGCTTCACTTCGCGGCACTGCGCGTTGAAGCCGCACGAGTCAATGTTGTTCGACCAGAAAGCGAGACCGGCGGAGTCGGCCTGACGATTGAAGAAGTCGAGGTAGTGTTGACGGACGAAGAATCCCGTGTCGTCAATCTGGTTCGAGCTGATGTTGATGGAGACGGGAGCGGAGGTCGTCGTCGCGCCCGCGTTGTCGGTCGCAACCGCCGTCAGCGTGTAGCCCCCGACGAGGACGTTGTTCCATTGGAAGGTGAACGCGTTGCCCACGGCGGAACTCGCGGGCACTGTGCCGATGAGCGTCGCGCCGTTGAAGAAGTCAACCTTGCCGACCGTGCCGTCGCTATCGCCGGCGTTCGCAGTGAGCTTGACGTTGGCCGGTTGCAGCGTGACGAATCCGCTCGTCGGCGAGACGATGCTCACGTTCGGCGCGACGTTCGCGACGACGGCGCGCGGCGCGAACGTGACGGTCGCGGCGCTCGTCAGATTTTTCAGGCTGGTTTCGGAAGTGTGCGAGGCGACGACGTAAGCGTCCGGCTCGCCCGCGCCGATGCCGACGACGGGGAAGAGTTGCGTGTTGCCCGCACCGTAGCGCGTGATGATCGTGCCGTCGCGCCGGAGTTCGACCTCGAAGTTGACGGGGTTCTCTCCGCGCGTCGAGCCGCTGGTGAAAGGCGTATCGAAGGTCACGGCCTGCCAGCGGAAGATGACGCGGTTGGCATCGGGCTGCACCATGAAGATGTCGCCGCCCGCGCGGTCTGTGCGCAGGTCGTCCCACAGACCGGCGATGATCGCCTGTCCGTTCAGACTCTGCGCGCTGCTGCCCGCGTCGAGCGTATTGCCGTCGCCGTCGTTCGGGACTTTCGAGAAGTAGATGAGGCCGTTTGAAGAGAGGTTGACGGAACTCTTATTCGCGCCGAAGTATGGAAACTGGAACGGCAGTGCGACGTTGTCCTTCTCGATGTCGTCGCCTCTGAGCGCGAGTGCGCTGCCGCCGGTCGAGAGAGCCTCAGGCGCGCTTTCGGTGACGGTGTAGGGGTCGCTGCCCGCGTTCTGCTGAACGGCGACGTTCAATCCCTTGCTGCTCGCATTGCCCGCGTTGTCGAAGGTGAGCAGCGTCACGAAGCCGGAAAATTCCCTGTACGGCAGCGTGACCGTCGCCGTCTGCGTCGTGCCGGGCGCAGCGGGAAGAACGGTCGTCGGCAGACGCAGCGTGCCGGCTATCGTCTGGCTCGTGAACTGGAAATCGTAGTTGGCAGCCGCGCCGGAGTTTCCGTCGTCGCCCGGCGCAGTCCACTGAAGCGTGACGTTGCGACCGCTCGTCGCTATGGCGTGCAGGTCGGTCGGGACAGATGGCGGCGTGGTGTCGTTTTCGAGCGCGGCGTGAACCGCGTTGTTGAGGTTCAGGCGTCGGCCCGTCGCCGTCGTGCCGGTCAGCGAAGGGGTCACGTCGCCCGTATAGGCGAGACAGCCGCGCAGGTTGAGCAGCGACAGATTCGGTCTGACCGCGAGCAGCAGGGCCGCCGCGCCCGCGACGTGCGGCGTCGCCATCGAGGTGCCGCTGAAGAAGCTGTAGGTGTTGAAGGGCGTCGTGCTCTTGATGCCGCGACCGGGCGCGCCCATCAACACTTCGCGCGCGCCGAAGTTTGAGAAGATGGCGAGTTGGTCGAAACGGTCTGTGGCCGCGACGGGGATGACGTTGGCGAGATGGAAGCCCGAAGGGTACTGGGGAACGCTGAAGTTGTCGAGCGCGTCGTTACCGGCGGCGGCGACGAAGAGAATGTCGGAGAGACCCAGATTCTGGACGGCGTTGAAGGCCGACTGCGAGAAGCCCGGCCCGCCGTATGAGTTGTTCGTCACGCGGACGTTCGCGCCCCGCGCGCCGCCTGTGCTGACCCACAGGTCGCGCATCTGCTTGACGTAGTTGTAACCGCGGATGATGTTCGTCGTCGAACCGCCGCCCGTGCCGAGCACCTTGACGGACATGATGCGGACGTTCCAGTTGACGCCCGCGACGCCCTGCCCGTTGTTGGCCGCCGCGCCGATTGTTCCGGCGACGTGCGTGGCGTGGTCGTCCACGTCGCCCGTGTAGCTCGCGGGCGGCGGATAGATTCCCGCCGTGTCGTCAAAGACCGTCTTGTCGCCGTGCACGAAGTCCCAGCCGTTCACGTCGTCAA
Source organism: Pyrinomonadaceae bacterium (assembly GCA_049692915.1). GTDB lineage: Bacteria > Acidobacteriota > Blastocatellia > Pyrinomonadales > Pyrinomonadaceae > JAIVJG01. The sequence goes on along the minus strand of JBAVPI010000809.1, from coordinate 481 downwards.
CAAAGCCGTTACCGTCGTTGTCAATGCCGTCGTCCGGGACTTCCGCGGGGTTCGACCAGACGTTCGGCGCGAGGTCTGGATGGTTGATGTCCATGCCCTCGTCAATGACGGCGACGACGACGTTGCTGCTGCCCGTCGTCACGTCCCACGCCTGTTCGGCTCGGATGTCCGCCCCGACTGTGCCCGCCTGCTGCTGCCCGGTGAAATCGTTGAAGCCCGCCTGCCCCGTGTTCCTCATGCCCCAAAGATCACTGTACTGCGGGTCGGTCGGAACATTCGCTTTGCGCCAGATGTAGTTCGGCTCGGCGTAGAGCACGTCCGCGCGCGCGTTCAACCCGGCGACGGCGGCGAGCGTGTCTTCGGGAGCAACGTGTGTGACGCGCAAGCCTTCGACGATCTCCAAGCCTTCGACCTGCTCGACCGCGGCGGAAATCTCGCGCCCGCCCGCGACGCTGAGCGCCAGCGTGCGGCTCTTCGCTCC
>JBAVPI010000808.1:0-7935 GCA_049692915.1 Pyrinomonadaceae bacterium | reverse complement strand
CCGAACGGGAGGAACGCCTGACGGAACTCGACCGGCTCAAATCCGAGTTTGTCTCAAGCGTCTCGCACGAACTGCGGACGCCTTTGACGACGATCAAGACGCTGACGCGCGTGCTGCAACGCGGCGGGCAGACGGAGGTTGAAAGACAGGAATATCTGGCAACAATCGCCGCCGAGTGCGACCGGCAGATTGATCTCGTGCTGAACTTGCTCGACCTGACGCGCATTGAGGCGGGCGCATACAAAGTCTCTCTCTCTGAAGTCTATCCGGCGCAACTCGTCACGAATTGCGTCGCGGTCGAGCAGCACGCGGCAGAAGCGCGCGGGCATCATCTCGCGGCGGATTTGCCCGCCGAACTCCCGCCCGTGCTGACCGACGAGGGCGCGCTCAGGCGCGTGCTGTGCAGCCTCATCGAGAACGCCATCAAGTACACGCCGGACGGCGGTCAGATCACGGTGTCGGCCCGCGCGGACGGAGAAGGCGAAGTGGCGCTGACCGTCACGGACAACGGCTGCGGCGTCGCTCAGGAAGACCTGCCGCACGTCTTCGAGAAATTCTTTCGCGGGCGTCCCGCCGCCGCCGCTGCAACCTCTGACGAATCAAGCGACGGCGCGGGTGAGTTCGTCGAAGCTCCCGGCATCGGACTCGGACTGTATCTGGCGCGCAACATCGTGGAGCAACTCGGCGGGCGCATCACGGTCGAGAGTGTCGCGGCAGGTGGAACAAAACTGTTGGTTTATATCCCGGTCTGGCATTCGTCGGCGCAGGCAGAGGAACCGGCCAAGCGGCCAAGCGCGAGGAGGATTGATGTCGAAGCGTCTGCTCGTCGTTGACGACGAACCGAATTTACTGGTCGCCGTCGCCGCGTGCCTGCGCGGCGAGGGGTACGAGGTGACGACGGCGCGTAGCGGCAGAGAGGCGCTCGTCCGGCTCGCCGAAACGATGCCCGACCTCATCGTCAGCGACATCCGCATGCCCGGCATGGACGGCTACACGCTCGCGCGCCACGTCCGCTCATCGGCGCGCACCACGCTCGTCCCCATTGTCTTCCTGACCGCGAAAGACGAGACGGCGGATCGCATCGAAGGCTTCCGCAACGGGGTGGACGCCTATCTGACGAAGCCCTTCGAGCCTGACGAGTTGATCGCCGTCATCAGCAGCATCCTCGCCCGCGTCGAGCGCACGCACGCCGAAATCGCGCGGCTCGTCGGAGACTCGAACGAAAGAAGCGAGCCGGTCGTCGTCCACGACGAGGATTTAACCGAGGCCGAGGAACGGATCGCCGGGGCGGTCGCGCGCGGCCTCAGTAACAAGGAGATCGCCGCCGAGTTCGGTATCAGCGTGAGGACTGTCGAGAACCACATCAGCCACATCCTGAGTAAAAAGAATTTCAGCAACCGCGTCGAGATCGCCCGCCACTGGATCGAGCGTGGGCAGGCGCAATGAGGAAGGCGGGATCGCTGTGGCGGCTGGAGGGGCTGACTTGGCGTGAGCTCGCCGGGCGTGTTTTCACCCAGATTCAGCAGGATGAAGTCTTCGGGCGCGCGGCGCAACTCTCCTACTACTTCCTGTTCGCCCTGTTCCCGCTGCTCCTGTTCCTGACGGCGCTGCTTGGCTACTTCACCGAAGTCGGCACGAAACTGCGCGCGCGCGTGCTCGACTTTCTCGGAGCCATCGCGCCGCCGTCGGCTTACGAACTGATCTACAAAACCGTTGACGAGATCAGCCGGACGAAGAGCGCCGGGAAAATCTCCATCGGTCTGCTGGTGGCGCTGTGGGCGTCCTCGAACGGCATGGTCGCCATCATCACCTCGCTCAACGCCGTCTACAATCTGGACGAAAGGCGCGTCTGGTGGAAGCGGCGGCTGGTCTCCATTGGGCTGACGATAGCCTTCGCGGCGCTGATCCTGACGGCGCTCACGCTGCTGCTCTTCGGCAGAGAGATCGGCGAGCACATCGCCGGGAGTTACGGCCTCGGCAAAGTCTTTACCCTCACGTGGCGGATCGTGCAGTGGCTCGTCGCGCTCGGCGTGGTCTTGCTCTCGTTCGGGCTGATTTATAATCTCGCGCCGAATCTCAAGGAGCGGCGGTGGCGGTGGCTCACGCCGGGCGCGGTGTTGGGCGTGACGCTGTGGCTCTCGGTCTCTTTCGTCCTCCGCCTGTACCTCGACCACTTCAACTCGTACAGCGTGTCTTACGGCTCGCTCGGCGCTGTCATCATCCTGATGCTCTGGTTCTACCTGACCGGCGCGAGCATCCTCATCGGCGGCGAGGTCAACTCCGAGGTCATGAAGCACCAGCGGGAGCGCGCGAGACGGAATCAGGAGTGAAGTCTGTTTGAAGTTAAACTGAAAGGGAGCATTAACTGCTTCTACACTAAAATGAAGGGAGACGGACGATGAAAATCAGCCAGATCATGCGGCAGCCGGTCATCTCGATGGGGGAGGACGATACGCTCGAAGAGGCGGCGCGCGTCATGCTGGAGAACAATCTGCGGGGCGTCCCCGTGCTCAACGGGAAGGGGAAGATCAGCGGCTTCCTGAGCGTCTCGGACTATCTGACGAAAGATGAACGTCTGCCGTTTACCAGATACTACGCCCCGCAGTTGTTCGGCAAATGGATCGAGCAGGAAGGCATCGAGAAGATTTACGAGGAGGCGCGCACGATTCCGGTCAAAGAGATCATGAGCACTCACGTCATCTCTGTGACGGAGGACGATTCCATCGAAAAACTGGTCGGGCTGATGCTCGACCGCGACCTCAATCGCATCCCCGTCGTGCGCGACGGCGTGCCGGTGGGAATCGTCGCGCGCTTTGACCTGCTGCGGTTGATGATGCAGGAAGGCAAATCCGAATGAGGCGCAAAGAGCGCGCGGCTTCGTCGCCGACTATCACTTATTCTCAAGCTCTTTAATCAGCGCCTCCATCTCGGCGATCTCTTTGCGCTGTGTCTCGATGATACCGTCGGCCAACCTGCGGACGCGCGGGTCTGAGATGTGAGCGCGCTCGCTGGTCAGGATCGCAATCGAATGGTGCGGAATCATGGCCTTCATCCATGAGACGTCCTCGATGGTCGCCTGGCTGCGGACGAGCCAGAGCGCGAGAGCAAACACGATAGCGCTGCCGACGAAAATACCGATATTAACTCGCCGGTTGGTGTACATCTTCCACATGAACGCGAGCATGATGACGGCCATTGCCGCCCCCATCAAGAGCGCCATGTACGCCCGCGTCTCGCTGAAAAAAATATGGTCAGCTTGGTAGATGTTCAGATACATCAGCCCCAGCATGACAAGGGTTGAGGTCGCAATCATCGCACCGAATTTTGCGTACTTGTTCATCTGTTTTCTCTCGTTTCAATGTATTGTTGAAGACCTGCGTCATCCTGTGAAAGTCGTCATCAGTCGCGCTCATCAAAGACATCATAAAGGGTACGCCCAATGCCTTGCGCCAACATCCGAAGAACCACTTACGACACTTAGGTGTTTACACTCAATTCACGGCGGGATGTTTTGGATTCTGTGCGGGAGTTATGTCGGGTGGTGGCTCTGACGGAAAAACGTCGGACATAACCGTCGCTTTCACCTGTCAGGGTGTGACGAGCGGCCAGAAGTAAGGGATCAGCAACAATGCGAGAACGGCGAGGATGAGGTCGAGCGCGACGCCCATCTTCACAAAATCCCTGAAGCGGTAGCCGCCGGGGCCGTAGATCATGAGGCTGGTCTGATAGCCGATGGGCATGGCGAAAGCCGCCGACGCGCCGAAAGTGACGGCGGCCAGAAGCGCCATCGGGTTGACGCCCATCTTGGTCGCCACCGAGATCGCGACGGGGCCGAGCAGCGCCACCGTCCCGCTGTTGGACATCAGTTCCGAAACAATCACCGAGACAAAGAAAAACCCCGCCATCACGACGAACGGGCCGGTGACGCCTGTTAGACCCGTTAGCCAAGCGGCCAGCACGTCGGTGACGCCGGTCTTGTCGAGCGCGACGCCGAGCGCGAGCGACCCCGCCAGTAGGAACACGAGACTCAAATCAATGGCCTGATAAACTTCGCGCGGGCGCAGACACCCGGTGAGCATCAGCACCGCGCACCCGGCGGTGGCCGCCGTGACGATGGGCAGCAGTCCCAGCGACACCGAGATGATGACCGCCACCAGTGTGAGGATGGTGATGAAGAGTTTGCCGGGACGCTCTTCGGGGTGGGACGGAGTGCCCACCACCAGAAAGCCCTGCGTGTCGGCCAAAGCCTTCAGTGCCTCACTCTCGCCCTCTACCACCAGCATGTCCCCGGCGTGGAGCGGCGTCGTGGAAGGTCGTTCTCTCAAGTCACCGCGCCGGCGTAATGCGAGCACGATGGCGTCGTAACGCTCGGCGAAGCGCGCGTCCTTGAGCGTGCGTCCGATCAAACCGGAGGTGGTCAAGACTACCACTTCGGCGAGCATCGGTTTATCGGGCGTGATTGAAGGCGGTGTGGTCTGATCGTCAACCGTCGGCGCGGAATCAGCGGGCGACGTTGATGCTTCAGTGACCGCGCCTGCCGGAGACGAGTCCTGCGTTTCCGGGGTCGCGTCTGACGTCAGACCTGTAGGCCTGTGTAGTTCCAGCCCTTCTTGCGCCGCCAAGAGCAACACCTGTTCGAGCAGGCCGCGCACCAGCAGCGAGTCGCGTGATGCGAAACTCGCGCTTGCCTCGCCCGTCTCAACGGCTCGCCCTTCGCGCATTAACCCGATCAGTTCCACGTCAAAGTCTCGTGGAAAGTTTTCAGCGCGCACTGGCCGACCGTCCCACGCGCCACCATCTTTCACCGTCAATTCCGCCAGATAGTGTCCCGCGCTCTCGACGGTCAAAAGATCGCCGATCTGGTTGCGCGGCAGGAATCTGCGACCCACCAGCAGGATATAGGCGTAGCCCGCGAACAGCATGGGCAGACCGACTTTGCCGAGTTCAAACATCGAGAAGCCGGGCAGCCCCTGACTGAGCGCGAACTCGTGCGCCACCAGATTCGTCGAAGTGCCGATGAGGGTGCACATACCGCCGAAGGTCGCGGCGTGCGACATCGGCATCAGGACGCGACCGGGGCTGGCCCCGCTGCGGCGGCAAGCCTCGACGACGACGGGGATGAAAACCGCGACCGCTGCCGTGTTGTTGACGAAAGCCGAGAGCACGCTGATGACCAGCATGATGGCGACGGTGAAAAGCAGTTCCGCTTTGCCGAGCGGGGTCAGCAGTCGGCGGGCTAAAAATGTGAGCGCGCCCGTGCGCTCGATGGCGGCTGAAAGAACCAGCACCGCCGCCACAGAGATCGTCGCCGGGTGGCTGAAGCCGGAGAATGCCTCAGCGGGAGTGAGCACGCCCGTCAGGAGCAGTGCGAGCAGTGCAAGCAGCGCCGTCACATCGGGCGCGAGTCTCTCGCTGACGAAGCCGTAGAGGGCCGCCGCGAGAATGACGAGCGTCAGCACGGCTTTCAGCGTTTCGGAATTGAATGCTACTTCGGGCATGTGCGCCTCTCTTGCGCCGGGCCTGCCGCGCTTGGTCTTCAGCGTCAACAGGCGCGGGCGACGACGAGCAATCTAACCCATCAACGGCATCAGCGAAAGGGATGCCCCGACAAACCCTGTCAGGAGTGCCCGGTTCGGCCTAACGGTTAGGTGAAAACACCTACATCATCTGAGTAATCACACCGTCGTTTCAACCGGCTGGATTTCGTAGGATGAAGGTGTGGAAATTAATCAACTTACGAGGGAGTGTCAGTCAGATGAGATATGAACTAACAAAGAAATTCTTGCAACTATCGTGGGCGCTGGCGTTATTTGGGGCGCTGCTGCTGGCCGCTCCTTACGTCAACGCGCAGGAGAAGCAGTCACAGTCCGGGACGGACAGTTCGCAGGTCGCGGGCAATAACGCGACCGCCGTTGTCACGAAAGAGAAAGCGCCGCCCGCCCTGATGCCTGTGTTCACGAATTACAAGGGCGTCACTATCGGCATGAGCGCCGACGAAGTGCGCGAAAAACTGGATAACTTGAAAGAGAAGGGAAAGAAGCAAGACTTCTATGTCTTCTCCGATAAGGAGTCGGCGCAGGTTTACTATGACGGTAAAGGGCTGGTGCGGGCCATTTCCATCAACTACATCGGTAAGGAGAACGGCGCGCCCGATGCCATGACGGTGCTCGGCCAAGAGATTCCGGTCAAAGCAAACGGGGCTATGTATCAACTCATCCGCTACCCCGAAGTTAAATACTGGGTCTCTTACAGTCGCACCGCCGGAGACTCGCCGATCACCACCGTGACCATGCAAAAGATGCGTTAGCGGAAAGCAACGACGATGACGGCGATTAAATTGAAAACAACTCAGTTAACGTCAGCACTAAAGGCTGACACAAGTACCTGACCGCATCGCTCGATCTCAATGGTTTGCGTCAACTGATCCGCAGCATCCTGCATTAGTTTTCCCCGCTGGGCCACTGTCGGCCCGACCGTCTGCTCCCCGTCTACTCCCTCCAGACGAACCGACTCTACGCGGCGGAAGCGCGAAGGCGAGCGCCACCGCGCACGAGCGTCATGCTCGGCATTTGGGCATTCATAATTTAAGGAGGAAGAAAAGCAATGAAGAGAATCAAACAGTTAGTTTCACTACTGGTGGCGGTAGCGTTCATCGGCATCGGCCTGCCGTCAATCACGACGGTGACGCAGGCGCAGAACGCGCGCCAGTATCGCCGCAACGACCGCAACATGGAACGACTCGTGCGGCGCATCGAGACGCGCTCCGACAAGTTCAGCCGGAGTCTCGAACAGGCGCTCGACCAGAGCCGCCTCAACGGCACGCAGCGGGAAGACGATGTTAACAAGCTGGTCACGGCATTTGAGGCCGCCACCGACACATTAAAGGATCGCTTCAACGCCCGGCAGTCAACCGACGCCGACGTTGAGTTGGTGCTTGGACGCGCCTCGCTCTTAAACGACGTGATGCGCCGCAACCGTCTAACGTATCGCGCGCAACAGGACTGGCGGCTGCTCAAAGGCGACCTCGACCGGCTCGCCGCCGCCTACCAGATCGCCCGTCGCGTTGACACGCCATACACCGAGCCGATTGATAACGGCAATAACACGTATAGCGCGGACGCGCGGCTGACCGGAACCTATCGCCTCAACGTTTCGCGCAGCGAAGACCCGCGCGCGGTGGCGACCCGCGCCACGCGCAACCTGCCTAACAGGGATCGGCAGCGCGTCTATAATAGCGTCGTCAACCGGCTCGGCCCGCCCGACGTGCTCGCCATCGAGCGGCGCGGCATGAACGTGACCATCGCTTCGTCGCGCGCCCCGCAGGTGACGATTGAGGCGGACGGGCGCGAGCGCGCCGAACGCTACCCGAACAATCGCCCGTCGAGGGTGACGGCGCGAATCTACGGCGACCAACTCAGCATCGCTTCGGAAGGCGACCGTATCAATGACTTTTACATCGCCTTCATGCCAAGCAACGATGGCAGAAGCTTGCAGGTGACGCGCCGCATCTACGCCGAGCGGACGAACCAGCAGATCACCGTGCGTAGCCACTACGACAAAACCTCGGACGCGGCGCAACTGAATCTCTACCAGACGACTCCGAATTATCCGACCACCGGCGCAAACAATAGCGAGTTCGTCGTGCCAGACGGGACGCGACTCGTCGCCGCCCTCAATAATGCGCTGACCACGAGGACTGCGCGGGAGAACGACCGCTTCACGATGTCCGTGCGTTCGCCTTCGCAGTACGACGGCGCGACCATCGAAGGCTATTTATCGAACGTCAAGCGTTCGGGGCGCATCACGGGGCGCTCTGATATAACATTCAACTTCGAGCGTATTACCTTACGCGACGGGCGCAGTTATCGCTTCGCCGGTTTAATCAACAGCGTGCGGACGCCGGGCGGCGAAAACGTGCGCGTGGACAATGAAGGC
>JBAVPI010000807.1:0-9368 GCA_049692915.1 Pyrinomonadaceae bacterium | reverse complement strand
ATCTTGTCGGCCTCGATAACTCTCACCGTCACTCCAAATCCACTCTCTGCCATCCGGGTCATCTGCATTTCCTTTCGTGATAACTGTCGGTTAACGTGCCGGACAAAACGAGCGTTCGCGCGCGTCGTCACTCGTCGCCCATCGCAGCTTTCGTCCGCAAGCGCAACGCGTTGAGTTTGATAAAGCCTTCGGCGTCGCGCTGGTTGTAAATCGTGTCGGCCTCAAAAGTCGCGAGGCGTTCTTTGTAGAGCGAGCGCGGGGCGCGGCGTCCGACGACCATCGCCTGACCGCGATAGAGTTTCAAGCGCACCTCGCCCGTCACGTTCTCTTGCGTGTCGTCAATCATCCTGCGCATCAAATCGGTTTCGGGCGCGAACCAGAAACCGTAATAGACGCTCTCGGCGAACTTCAAACTCAGAGCGTCGCGCAGACGCATCACTTCGCGATCCATCGTGATGGATTCGAGCGCGCGGTGCGCGGCCTGCAAGATAGTCACGCCCGGCGTCTCGTACACGCCTCGCGACTTCATCCCGACGAAACGATTCTCCACAAGGTCAACGCGCCCGATGCCGTGCGCCCCCCCGATGCGGTTCAGTCGAGTCAGCAATTCGACCGCGCCCAACTCTTCTCCGTTGATGCTTGCGGGCACACCCTTCACGAAACCGACGACCGTATATTCCGGCTCGCCCGCCGCGTCTTCCGGCGCGACGGTCATCTGAAAAATATCCGCCGGAGGCTCGGCCCACGGGTCTTCGAGAATCCCGCCCTCGTATGAGACGTGCATCAAATTACGGTCGGTCGAGTAAGGCTTCTCCGCCGTCGCCGTGACGGGGATGTCATATTGTTTGCAGTAAGCGATGAGGTCGCTGCGTCCCTTGAACTCCCACTCGCGCCACGGGGCGACGACTTTGATCTCCGGCTCCAAGGCGTAGTACGTCAACTCGAAACGCACCTGATCGTTGCCCTTGCCGGTCGCCCCGTGTGCCACCGCGTCCGCGCCCTCGCTCCGCGCGATCTCGATCTGCCGCTTCGCGATGACGGGACGCGCGAGGCTCGTGCCGAGCAGATAGACGCCCTCATAGACGGCGTTCGCTTTGACCGCGGGCCAGACATAATCTTCGACGAACTCACGCCGCAAATCTTCGACGTAGAGCTTCGACGCGCCGGTCGCGCGGGCCTTCTCGTCAAGGCCGGTCAACTCCTCGCCCTGCCCCACGTCGGCGCAATAACAGACCACTTCGCAGCCGTAGCTGTCGCGCAGCCAGTGCAGCATCACCGAAGTGTCAAGGCCACCCGAATACGCCAGCACGATCTTTTTGATTTTCCGTTCCGTCAACGCCGCCCCTCCTTCATCCATCGAGCCTATCCGAACAACTCCCAGATTTTTTGCGTCGCCGCGCGTTGCGCCTTCCGGCCCCCCACGGCGATGAAAATCGTGTCCTCACCGGCGAGCGTGCCAACGATTTCAGGCAGCGCGGCGCGGTCAATCTCGACGGCGACGGCGGAGGCATGACCCGGCTCGCATTTCGCCACCAGAAGACTTTCGCCCGCCGCATCGAGTCCCAGCAGCCCGCGCGCCGTGGCCGTGTCCGACGCCTGCGGCAGCGCATAGCTTCCGCGCCGCTTCACGATGCCTAGCTCAAGCAGGTCGCGAGACACGCTCGACTGCGTGGCGACGATGCCCGCGCGTTCGAGTTGCGCCGACAACTGCTGCTGCGTGCCGATGCGTTTGGCGCGAATCAAGTTCACGATTTTTTGCTGCCGCTTTTCTTTATCCATATTCATGTTATGCAAATTGTTTGCATATCTTGTGCATAGATGCATAAAATAACACGGAAGATGCATCTCAGCAAACTTATGAGGCGACGTGGGCGGAAAAGTTTGATAAAACTGCTCCCGCCTGATACGTCGCGGCGCAGGGCTGAGAGAGCGAGAGGCGAAACGGTATTTCATTATGGATGAAGCAAAAAAATTGTGGGGCGGGCGGTTCGAGGGCACGATTGATCCGGGCTTCGCGAGGTTCAATCGCTCGTTCGGTTTTGATCGCAGGCTCTTTGAGGCGGACGTGCGCGCGAGCGTCGCGCATTGCGAGGGGTTGCGTGACGCGGGCGTGCTGACGGGCGAAGACTCCGAACGGATTGTCGGCGCATTACAGGCTCTGCGCGAGCGCGCCGCGTCCGAAGGGGCGACGTTTTTTGACGACGAGTCGGCGGAAGACGTTCACTCATTCATCGAGGCAAGGCTCGTCGAAGCTATCGGCGACGCGGGGCGCAAACTTCACACGGGCCGGAGTCGTAACGATCAGGTAGCGACGGCGTTGCGGCTCTGGATGCGCGAAGAGATTGACCTCATCGAGTCGAATCTGCGCGCGACGCAAAGGGCGTTGCTCGACGCGGCGGAGTCTCACGCGGGAGCGGTGCTTCCCGGCTACACACACTTGCAGAGGGCGCAGCCGGTGCTGTGGGCGCACTGGTGTCTCGCCTACTTCGAGATGCTGGCGCGCGACCGTGAGCGAATCGCCGAAGTGCGACGCCGCGTCAACGTGATGCCGCTCGGCTCGGCGGCGTTGGCGGGCACGAGTTATCCGGTTGATCGTGCGCGCGTCGCGCGCTCGCTCGGATTCGATGCGGTCTCGCGCAACAGTCTGGACGCAGTCAGCGACCGCGACTTCTGCGTCGAGTTCGCGGCGGCTGGCAGTCTCGTCATGGCGCACCTGTCGCGTCTGGCGGAGGACATCATCGTCTATGCGACGACCGAGTTCGGCTTCATCGAGTTGAGCGACGCGGTGGCGACTGGTTCAAGCCTGATGCCGCAGAAGAAGAACCCGGACGCGTTGGAGTTGGTGCGCGGCAAGGCGGGGCGCGTCTTCGGTCATACGATGGCGCTGTTGACGATGATTAAGGGGCTGCCGCTCGCCTATAACAAGGACATGCAGGAGGATAAAGAGGCGGTCTTCGACGTGGCCGAGACGTTGAAGGCTTCGCTCGAAGTGACGGCGACGGTGCTCGGAAACTTGCGCTTGTGCGAGGCGCGTGCGCGCGACGCGGCCAGCGTCGGTTACATGAACGCCACGGAGATGGCCGACTATCTCGCGCGGCGCGGCGTGCCGTTCCGAGAGGCCCACGAGTCGGTCGGGCGGATGGTGCTCTACGGAATCGGCAAGAATCTGGAACTGCACGAACTTGAGATCGAAGAACTGCGCGAATTTGCGCCGCTCATCAACGATGACGTGTACGAAGCCCTTTCGCTTGAGAGCACGCTGGCGACGAAAGCGCAGGCGGGCGGCACAGCGCCGCAGAGAGTCGCGGAGGCGCTGATGCTGGCGCGCGCCTCTCTGTAAGGACGTGCGGGCCTAACGCTGGAAATGTGTTGCGGATTTGGCGTCGGCACGGGCACGGCCACGGCGTGTCTTCGCCGGAGCGTTCTTGTTCGGCGTCGGGGTCGCCTGTGGAAGGACGAGCATGTCGGGCGTGATGCGAGACTGCACGGTGTATTTGCCGCCGTTCTCGATTCTGATGACGACGATGGGTTTGACGGCGTCGCGTTGCTCGTTGAAGGTAATCGAGCCGGTGACGCCGGAGAAGTTTTTCGTGGCGGCGAGCGCGTCGCGTAGGGCTGCGCCTTCGAGCGAAGGGGCGCGGCTGATGGCGTCTATCATGATGCGCGCGGCGTCGTAGGCGGTGGCGGCGAAAGCGTCGGGCGGCTGGCCGAAGATGGCGCGGTAGTCGCCGACGAATGCTTGCACGGTCGGGTCGGGATCGTCCGCCGAGTAGTGGCTCGAAAAATAGGAGCCGACGAGGTCTTGCCCGCCCGTCTCGTAGAGTCCCTTTGAATCCCAGCCGTCGCCGCCGATGAGCGGCGCGGTGATTCCCAACCCCCTCGCCTTGCGCGCGATGAGTCCGGCGTCCTGATAGTAGCCGGGTACGAAAATCACGTCCGGGGCGGCGTCCCTGATGGCTGTCAGCGGGACGGTGAAATCACCGCTGCCTTCCGTGTATCTTTCCTCGATGATGATCTGACCGCCGCGCGCGTTGAAGGCGTTGCGGATGAATTTCGAGAGTTCAATCGAGTAGCTCTGGCCGGGGTCGAGAAGGAGCGCGGCGCGCATCGCGTGCAAATCTGCGGCGGCAAACTGCGCGAGCGCCGCGCCCTGAAAAGGGTCTGTGTAACAACTGCGGAAGATGTAATCGCCTCTCGTCGTCACTTCCGGGTTGGTCGCCGAAGGCGTCAACATCGGCACGCGGGCCGCCTGTGCGACGCTCGCCGCGACCGATGAGCGCGAGCTGATGACTTCGCCGAGCAACGCGCGGACGCGGTACTGACCCAGAAGGCGGCGCACAACCGTCTCCGTCTCGACGGCGTCGGAGCGCGTGTCCTGCACGATCAATTCGATTCTCTTCCCATTGATGCCGCCCGCGGCGTTCACCTGTTCGACGGCGAGACGGATGCCGTTCGTGGCCGAGATGCCGTAGTTGGCCGTGTCGCCCGTCAGCGACATGAATGCGCCGATGCGGATTTTGTCGTCGGCTGGCGGGACGACGGATTCGCCCTTCGCCTTCGGTTTCCGGCAGCCCGCAAAGCCGAGCGTGGCCGCGACGAGCAGCAGCAATGTGAACACTTTCCAAACTGATTTCGGCATGGACATTCGCCGACCGGCGCTGAACGGAGACGGGGACAACGCCGTTGCGCGGGCGCATGTGGTTGCGATCTGAAAAAACGTCAGACCGTAAAAAGTTTGGGCGCTACGTCTGTCTTCAACGTAACGCCCAAACGATTAAGGACGACTATCGCTTATTAGCGTCCGTGTTGATCGGTCTGGAAGGACTATCGGGCGGCGCGTCCGGGTCGCCGACGGCCTGACCTCCGGGCGAGATGCCGTGTGCGGCGACCTCGTGCGCGAGGGTGTGCCTCATGACGGCGTGACGGCGGCTGTAGAGGAAGTAGATCACGAGGCCGATGAGCAGCCATCCGATCAGGCGTATCCAGTTCGCCGTGGGCAAAGAGAACATCAGCAGCAGGCAGAACACGATGCCGAGGATCGGCACGAGCGGAACGAAGGGACATCTGAAAGGACGCACGGCGTCAGGGTTAGTCCGTCGCATGATGAGCACCGCGGTGCAGACGACGACGAACGCAAACAGCGTCCCGATGTTGGTCATCTGAAGCAAAGCGCCGATGGGCAGCAACCCGGTCATAATCGCCACGGCGCAGCCGATCAGGATGGTGCTCTTCCAAGGCGTCTTGAAGCGCGGGTGGACTGCGCCGAAGAACTCACGCGGAACCATCCCGTCGCGCGACATCGCGAGAAACACACGCGGCCCGCTCAGCATCATCACGAGCAGCACGGACGTAATACCGGCGACGCCCGCGATGGCGATAATCGCGTCGGCCCACGCCAGACCGACGCTGCTGAAAGCGACGGACACGCCCGCCCCGATGTCAATCTGATTGTATTTGACCATCCCGGTAAGGACGGCGACCACCGCGATGTAGAGAAAGGTGCAGATGACCAGCGACGAGATGATTCCGATGGGCACGTCGCGGCTAGGGTTCTTCGCCTCTTCGGCGTGCGTGGAGACGGAGTCGAAACCGATGTAGGCGAAGAAGATGATTGCGGCTCCGGCCATCATCCCGACGGGGTTTCCGCCCACGGTCTCGCCCCAGACGGTGTGGCCGAAGACGGTCAGGCCGCCCCAGCCGTAGGGCGCGAACGGCACCCAGTTGTCGGGGTTGATATAGAATGCGCCGACGAGGATGACGAACAGCACGGCGGCGAGTTTGACGCCGACCATCGTCGCGTTGAAGCTGGCGCTCTCTTGAATGCCTTTGACGAGCACCGCCGTCACAATCGCCGTGATGATGACCGCCGGGAGGTTGACGATGCCGTTCGTTCTGGCGAAGCCCCCGGCTGCCGCGTCGTAGATGATGGGAGCTTTGCTGATCGCCTCCGGCAAGTGTATGCCGACCTTAGGCAGCAGCGTCTGGAAGAAGCTCGACCATCCGTTAGCCACAGTCGCCGATCCGACGGCGTATTCGAGCACCAAGTCCCACCCGATGATCCACGCGAACACCTCTCCGAGCGTGGCGTAGGCGTAGGTGTAGGCGGAGCCGGCGACGGGCACCATCGAGGCGAACTCGGCGTAGCAGAGCGCCGCGAAGACGCAGGTGATGCCTGCGAAGACGTACGAGAGCATCAGCGCAGGCCCGGCCTGATTGTGTGCGGCTTCGCCGGTGGCGACGAAGATACCCGCGCCGATGATCGCGCCCACGCCGAGGCTCGTGAGTTGGACAGGGCCGAGCACGCGGCGCAGGCGGTTCTCGCCCTTCGCCTCTTCGAGCAGCATGGCGAGCGGTTTGGTACGGAAAAGTGGACTACCCATTTTTATCCTCCACGAGTGATTAAAACAGTTTCAGGATTTCGAGAGCGCACGGGCGGCCAACCACGTCGCGGGCGACAATTTGACCGCATCAGCGTTAATCAGGATTCGGAACGTCGCGCCGCTTCCGGTTCGATGGCGGGCGCGTCGTGCAGCGGGACGCCGATCTTGCGCCAGATAAAATAGACGGGAACGCCCGTCAGGATGATGATCAAACCGGGCCACGTCGTCGCCGTCTGATAGGCGAAGAGCACGACGAGGATGACGAGCGCGCCGATGATATAGAGCGCGGGAACTACGGGATAGCCGAAAGCCTTGTAGGGTCTCTCAACATCGGGGCGCGTCTGACGCAAGCGGAAGATGCCTGCGATGGTCAGGATGTAAAAGATGAGCGCCGCCGAGATGACGTAGGTCAGCAGGTCGTTATAGAGGCTACCGTAAGTCGGCAAGCCCGTCGCCTTGTCCGTGCCCGTGACGACGCGCGGCAGCACCAGAAGCGCCGCCCAGATGCACTGGACGACCAAGGCCCATGCGGGGACGCGTCGCTCGTTCAAGCGGCCCGACGATTGGAAGAACAAACCGTCGCGGGCCATCGCGTAGTAGGCGCGCGCGCCGGAAAGGATGAGGCCGTTGTTGCAGCCGAAGGTCGAGACCATGATGAAGACGGCCATCAGCGTCGCGCCGAGGCCGGGGAAGATCACGTCGGCGGTGGCGGAAGCGACCCGGTCGTTCGGGACGGTCTGAATCGTCTCAAGCGGGAGCGAGACGAGATAAGCGACGTTGGCGAGCAGGTAGAGCGCGATCACGAGGAACGTGCCGAAGGCGAGCGAGAGCGGAATGTTCCGCTTCGGGTCTTTGACTTCGCCCGCCGTGAACGTGATGTTGTTCCACGCGTCCGCCGAGAAAAGAGAGTTGGTCTGCGCGACGCAGATGCCGACGAAGAGTCCGAAGGCCGACGCGGCGGTTAACCCTTGTCCTACGTCTTGCAGCGTGCCGCGCGTCGCCCAGAAGTTGCTGAAGTTGGCGGCGACCGCCGCGTGATTCCAACCGACGAGCACGCCCAAGACGATGAGCGCGAGCAGCGCGCCCGTCTTCGCCGTCGTGAAGACGTTCTGCACGAGTTTGCCGAGTTTGAGGCCGCGCGTGTTCATCCACGTCAGCAGCAAAATCAACAGCACGCCGACGAGTTGCGCGGTCGAGAGCGAGAGCGCGTAGCCGGAAGTCAAACGAATCGGCGCGATGATGTAGTTCTTCTCGGAGACGGTGGGCCAGAGGACGCCGAGATATTTCGCGAAGCCGACGGCGACCGCCGCGATGGTTCCGGTCTGGATGACGAGAAAGAGCGTCCAGCCGTAGAGAAACCCCCACAGCGGCGAGAACGCTTCTCGGAGATAGACGTACTGCCCGCCCGCCTTCGGCATCATCGCGGCGAGTTCCCCGTAAGAGAGCGCGGCCATCAGCGTCAGCAGCCCTGTGACGAGCCAGACGACGAGCAGCCAGCCGGGCGAGCCGACCTGACGCGCAATGTCCGCCGAGACGATGAAGATGCCGGAGCCGATCATCGAACCGGCGACGATCATCGTCGAATCGAGCAGGCCAAGGCCGCGTATAAAGCCGGTGCCCTTGTCCTCAGCGTTTACCGCTTCAGCCATGAGTTACCCTTTCGACTTTTCCAGTTAAGACAGACGTGAAACTTTGACGGAAGCCGTCGCCCTTCAGGTGCTTAAGGGGCGACCTCATGAGGGCGAGACGCTTCGTCCGGCGCGACTAATGGTGCGCTGCGGCTTGCGCTCGCCTCTGAGTTTCCAACGCCCGTCAAAGTTGATGCAGAGCGTTGGCGCATTATACCCATTTCGCGCGTGGTGTCGAGTATTCAAAGATAAAAGCAGGGGGCACGCACGATGAAGGCGCGACGATGAGAGGAAAGCGGTGAAAGCTTCCCTCTCATCAATCAACCTTCCCTCATGCTTCGTCCACGCGCCTTCGCATTGACACGTTATGGCGTCGTCTCGAAGGCCGGAACGTTGTCGAGCGTGAGGTTGACGGCATTGACGCTTGAGTCAGCGCCGTTGTTTTCAAACTCGTAACGCCACAACTCGACTGAACCGCCGGGCACGGCGTTGCCGGGTGGCCCGCCGTTGAGCGGCGACGCGCCCGCGATCATGCGCAGCCAGTCCATCTTGCCCTGCGCGTAATTCGTCCGGTAGAAGGTCGCGGCGAGGGTGAGTTGCGCGCCCCCCATGTTGAGATTTGAGGTGTTCGCCAGCGCGTCGGTCGCGACACGATAATTGCTGCCGTCGAGATTCCACACTTCGAGCGTCGTGCGCCCGTTCGTCGTGTCGAACTGCGCGCGGAAGAAAAAGTCGGAGCGCGTGTCGGTGATGATGAGCGGCGAGGAGCCTCGCAGGGCAAAGATGAGTTGATTGGCCGAGTTCAAAAAGAGCTTGCCCTGTTCCTGCTCGGTCGCGGGCTGGAAGATGTCAAAGATCGTCTGCGTGCCCGCATAACCAGTCCTGAGCGCGCGCAAGCGTCCCTCGATGCGATAAGCACCGCGCGACGTAAAGGCAGCGATGGAAGGCATCACGGCCCGTCCCCTCTGACTCGAACCGTTGAAGACGACGGCGCGTGTCCCCGTACCCGGCGGCGGGGTAGGCGTCGGCGTTGGTGTCGGAACAGGCGTGGGCGTCGGTGTCGGACTTGGACTCGGTGTCGGCGTAGGAGTAGGCGTTGGTGTCGGTGTTGGAGTTGGTGTTGGAGTTGGTGTTGGAGTTGGCGTCGGCGCGACGCTGCCGGGGGTGTCTTCAAATGTCGGAGCGTTGTCGAGCGTGAGGTGCGCGTTGTTGCCGCTGGCGTCCGTGCCGTTGTTTTCAAATTCGTAACGCCACAACCCGACGGCTGATGGAGGCACGGCGTCTGTCGGCGGCGTGGCCGCGTTCAGCGGGAGCGCGGCGTCCAGCATGCGCAGCCAGTCCATACGGCACTGCGCCGGAG
>JBAVPI010000806.1:0-2512 GCA_049692915.1 Pyrinomonadaceae bacterium | reverse complement strand
AGGCCGGCCCGCGCGAGCGCGCACAGGATACGGCGAATGACCACCGGATTGGTGTTGACGCTGCCCGCCACGTAGTCGGATTTGAGCGACTCTTCACCGGCCCACGCCAGCAGCGTCAGCACATGCACCGCCACCGCGAACCTGCTACTCGACGGCATATCCCACCCTCATCTTCTCCGAAGCCTCCGACATTTGAAACAATGTTAGTTACAAAGACCGGGATGGTCAAGCGTTTTTATGTTGGCGAAGTTTTTTTGTGGACTGATGAGTGACGGTGGGCACGCGCTCACTTCTCAAGGAAAAGCGAGCGCGACGAGCGTGGCGGCGGCGGCGGTGATGAGCGCGCGGCGGTTAATGCTTCGCGCCTTTACGCGGAGGGCTTCGGTCAAACTTTCGTCGCCGATCTCTTCTTCGCCCGTATCCAGATTGCACACGCCGCGCGCGGCCAGCGAGATGCAAATCCGCTCGCGCGCCTGCATCAGTCCGAGACCGGCCATCCAGATGGGAAAAAAGATGACGAGCCGGGAGAGTCGCGGCGCGCCGTAGATGACCAGAAGGAAGGCCGCCGCGACGCCGACGGTTAAAGAAACGATGCCGAGCAGACGCCGCTTGCGCCGCTCGCGCGGCCCTATGTTAATCGCTTCCGGGGGCATTGTCCTGTTAAGACTTTCGACGACAGGGTTTGAAGGCGACGAGTTTTCCGCGCGACGCGCCGCCGCCTGCGAGGCGCGCGGAAAGCTATTAATCACGCGGTCTGCTGATGGTCTCGTGGTTGGCCGAACTCCCCGTCAGAGGCGGACGCGCCGCGACGCCTTCCGCTGAAAGATCGAGCGGTGAACGCATTTCAAGTTCGCGCGCGGGCGTGTCCGTGCGCACCGCGACGTTGTTGATTTCGAGTGTGTTGCCGGTGGCACGCTGAAAATCGGCGATGGCCTTGTTGAGGTCGGTCTGCGCCTGTAGCTCGCGCCCGCGCGCGACCAGTAGCTCGGTCTGCCTTTGGAGGACGAGGAAGACCGTGGTTGTCCCCGCTCTGAATTGGCGTGCCTCGCTCTCGTACTGCTGTTCGGCGGAGGCACGACCGGAAGCGGCGGAGGCCAGACGCGCTTCGGCGCTGCGCAGGCTTTGCGTGGAGTTGCGCACCTCGGCTTCGATGATTTGCTCCTGTTGCGCGCGTTGATTCTGAACGCGGCGGCCTTCGGCGAGCGTGCGGCCAAGATTCGCCTCGGCGGTGCGGTTGCGGAAAGGGAGCGAGACGGCTGCGCCGACACGATACGTCGGATAGTCCTGCCCGATCAAATTGGAGATTGACTTCGACAGACCGCCGACGAGGTTCGACGGCACGGTGCTGCCGCCGGTCGTCGTCGAGTCGAGCGGAGGCAGGCCCGCGATCACCGACAGTTCGTTGACGCGCGTGCGCAGCAGCGCGTTCGCGCTCGCCGACGAACTCCCGCTCGCCTGTACCTGCGACCCGGCGAGGCCCGCGGCGGTGTATGTGCCGATGAGATCAACCTGCGGCTTCGTCTGGTCGCGATAAAATCTCAGGTCAATCGTGTTGATGTCGGCGCTCGCCTGAAGCTGCGCCAACTCCTGACGATTTCTGAGCGCGGCGCTGACGGCCTGTTCGAGAGGGACGCGCGGCGCTTCGAGGTTGACGGGCGTAACGGGCGTCAGCGGGCGCGACCAGAGCGCGGCGGTGCGGTCGGGTAGGATGAGCGTCTTGAGCGTGTTCTCGGCGCGCGTCACGGCCTCCTGCGCGGTATAGACGTTCTGCTCGAAGGTCGTCACCTGTGTGTTGGCGGCGACGATGTCAATGGGCGCAAGGACGCCGTGCTCGACGAGTCGCTGATTGCTCTCGACCTGCGTGCGCGCCTGCTTCACGGCGTCAATCTGCACCTGCAAGTTTCTGAGCGCGAAGACCAAATCCCAGTAAGACTGCTCGACCTGCGTGATGGTCTCGATGGCGCGCTGGCGAAACTGCGCGTCGGTCAGTGAAAGATTCTTCTTCGCGATTTCAATGAGGCGGCGGTTCTGGTCGAACCTGCGACCGCGCAGGATCGGCTGCGTGTAGGTGAAGGTCAACGCCGATAGAAACTGCGGATTGAGCGTGACGTTCTGGTTATTCGTCATCAGTCGCGTCGTCGAGAAGTCGAGTTGGTACGAGCCGCCCGCATAGGGCGAGAAGCCGCCGAAGCGGACTGCGCCCGTCGCATCCTTTTGCGTGACCGAGCCGTTCAAGCCGCCCGCGATGGTCGAACTCGTCGGCGTCGTGCGGCTCTCGTAGTAGCTCTCGGACGAGAAGAAGGGATCGTACACGCCGCGCGCCGATGACAGGTTGAACTCGGCGATCTCAACGTCAATGCGCGAGCCGTCAATGTCGTTGTTGTTTTGCAGGGCGAGCGCGATGGCGTCTTTCAAAGTGAGCGGCGTCTGATCGGCCAAGTCCACGCCGACGCGTTCGGCTGATGGAAGCGGGCGCGGCGGGGCCTCGAAGTTGGGCGCGACGGGCGGAGGG
>JBAVPI010000805.1:0-1614 GCA_049692915.1 Pyrinomonadaceae bacterium | reverse complement strand
GAGCGAACCACGCGCTGTGGTTGTGGGAGACGAGTCACCCGTTGGACTATGACGACTTCAACTTCAAACGCGGAACAAGCGAGCTTATTAATACGATAAAGAAGAACTGGGAGAGAAACCGCCTGCGACCGAGGGATGTAATTGGGAAGTTCTAAAGAAGTTCTAAAACATCATCCCGTTACGGCGAAACATCGCAACATTCCAGACATCAAAGTCTTCATCCCGAGTTAACGATTCTGTGCCTGTTTGGGTTCGCGCGCGTATTCATTTCCCGTGCTTTGACTCTTCCCACCTTCGGGGAAGAGCAGTTGATACAGGTCTGCGATACGGTGCTCGCGTTGAGTCGCGCCTTCTTGTATTTCAAAAGATTGCGGCGCATCAGGATCGGACGCGAACTCCTCCACAAGCAGTCGCTCGTACTCGTCAAGCAGCGCGTCATTCGCCTGCGGATTGTTGCGTAAGATGGCTTCCCGCTCAGTCGGTCGCAAAGGCTCCATTTAGGTCTCACCTCCAGACTCTATCGTGCGACTTTTGCGCGCACTCGGTCAAGTAGAAACCGGCGTGTGATCCGGTCATGCTGGCAGTGTTCGGGCGCACCGTCTGACGCTTTCCAGTAATCGTCCATCAATGCAGGGAATTGCGAGTCAATGAGTTCACAGTGATATGACCTCCAGTTTCCCGGATAGCCCAGATGATCCCGCGTTTGATCGGCGGCGAAAGCGGTTCCGTCATATGTGCCGAAGTCCGGCGGGATGGGTCTCGCGCGCTTGTTGTTAAGCGCCGCCGGGCTGTCCGTGTAGAGGTCTGTGACATAGCCGTTCGAGTAACTCGAAGCGGCGTGTCCAAACTCGTGTAATGCGGTAAGAGAATCGCTCGTCGCGTGGAGAGCCGCTGCGCCCGGAATCAGATGGTAGTGACGATGGTGGAAAGTCTGACCATCCAACTCAAAACTTACGCCGGGTCCAGCATCGTTGTCGGTCGCGCCCCATGCGGAAGCACGCCGGTGCGTCGTCGAGTCGGAGACGGCGTAAGCAATGTCCGCCTCAAGATTGTACCGCGCAAGGAAAGGTGCGAACTGCGTCCGCCGCGCGACGAGCGTGATCGTATTCTTCCACTCACCGACAAGAGAAGTCGCGTCTTCTGCAGGCAGCCCGGCGACGAAGAGCGAAACGACGCGAATCTTCGCCGTGATGGATGGATCGGCAAGAAACCGCTCACGTTGCTCGGTTAATTCGCCGAATAAGCACCGGTCAATGTAGTTGGCACATGAATCAAACGCAGTCTGATTCGCAGTGATTGCATCAGCATTGAACTTGCCGGACTTCCACGGCGACTCCAGCGCAGGGTTGGCGACGATAACGATCGTGAATGGATTCGGCTTACTAGTATCACCCTGCCGCAGAATGTTGACTATAGGAGCATCGGGCATGACTGCATCTCAATAAAAATCGGGTTTAATTTTGACCCAAGCATACCACGTTTTTGACTCTGTTACTGCTCAGGGGAAATGTCCGCTTGCTGCTCAGCGATAATGTCCGGCAGCCAGTTCATGGATGAGTGGTGAATAACCAGCCGCGCCTTCTGGCCTGCGCGGCAGCCTTCGCCTGCGGATCA
>JBAVPI010000804.1:0-2091 GCA_049692915.1 Pyrinomonadaceae bacterium | reverse complement strand
AACTCTGTCGTCTGGCCGCACGCGGGAAAGAAACTCATTAACTTGTTTCGTGCTGGCAAGGCTACTTTCGTCCAGCACTAAAAGGCGGGGCGCGGCTTCGGGGTCGTCCTTCTGCCGGACGAACTTTTGCAGGGTGCGCGTCGGCATCCCTGAATCAGCTAGGAGTTGCGCGGCGCGGGTCATCGGGGCGAATCCCTGCACGTCGTACCCTGCGCGCTCTCCGGCCTCTCTGACGGCTGCGAGCGTGGTTGTCTTGCCCGTTCCGGCCTTCCCCTGCAAGCCGGTGATTTGGTCGCGGCTCGTCACGATCTGCTCGACCGCCGCGCGCTGGCTCTCGCTCAACGTTACGCCCTGTGAGGTCGTCACGGTCGCGGATACGCGCTCGGCGATGGGCTGCTGCGTTCCTTGCCCGGCGCGCATCCTCTCAATGTTTTCGCTCTCCCTGCGAAGCGTCTTTTCCGTCGTCATGCGCTGCTTGGCGTCGTCGTCCAGTACGACGCCGACGAGCTGCCCGCGCTCCTGCCTCGTCTGCATTTCGGCGGCGACGGCCTCAAAGGTCGTCCGGCCTAAGTTGCGGCGTAGAGCGTCGGTCATTAACCCGCGCATGTCGTTGACGGCCTCGCGCTCGCTGCCTTTCTCGATGGCAAAAGTTACTGATTCCTGCGCCTTCGCTCGGCTCGTCCTTTCGTCCCAAAGTAACGCGCTCATCGCCTGCGCCTGCTCGCGCGCTTCTCCTACGACGCCGCGCGCCTGCCCGCCGTGCTGCCGGTCTAGCTCCTGATGTCGCGCTTTCATTTCGTCGCGGTTATAGGTTTTCGTGCGCCTGTTCCTGGTGGCCGCGCCACGCGTGGAGTTGGTTTTGAGGGCTTCGGCTGTCTCTTTAATGTCGCGCTGGCGGGGGCTGGCCGCTTCGATATATTCGCGGCTGATGCCTTTTATTTCGGGTGCGCCGGTTCGCTTATCAACTTCGATTTCATAGCCTAGCTTCTGCAATCGCTCGGCGAGGGCGGCGCGATAGATCGCCGTCCCGAACTTCTGGCTGCGGTACAACTCGACGGGCTGAACGGGTTTTATTTTTCCGGCTGCGGGCTGCGTGAGATTGAAAGCGAAGTTATGCGTGTGAAGGTCGGGCGCGGCGTATCCGTCTTTTTTGTCGGGGCGCGCGGCGTCATGATCGAAGCTGGCGAATAGTAGCTTGCCCGTCGTCTCGGCCTTCGCGTTACCGCCTAGCCTCGCCTGCGCGTGCTTCTCGACCTCGCGCAAGGCTGCTGTGACCGCCTCGCCGTGCGCCTCTCTGATACGGTCGTCGCCGCCGACGAGTGCGGCCAGTGAGACGCTTTTAGGTGCGCTGAAAGTAATATCGCATCCCGCGCGATGCCCGCCCGTTTCTATTTCCTCGCCGTGCTGGTTGGTGCGCTCGTGCTTCTTTACGTGCCTCACAAGCTGCTCGCTGGTGCGCGGGTCTTGCCCCTCACAAAGCTGCTCGAAGTCCGCACGGTTGACCGCGCCTGATAGTCCAAAGTGCTCGGCTAGTTCGCCGCTCCATCGGCCTACGGTCTTGCCTTCTTCAGTGTAATAGCTGCCCCGCGCGTGTTCGTATTCGTCTTTGAAATACGACACCGCGCCCGCCGCGCTTAGGGCTTTGCTCATGGTCATCATGGGAGGTTATTTGCCGTCCTTCCGCTTGGCGAAATAGCCTTGATAAATGTCTTTCCGCTCCCTCGTTAGAAATTCTTTAAGCTGTTCGTTGACTTCCGGTGTTAGCTTTTTGGTGGCTATCATGTCGAAGTAATGAGCCATGAGGCTGCCGAAGATAATGACCTCTTGGTGTATTAGTTCCTCGTTGGCGGTTAGCGGCGTGCCTTCGGCAATCCTCGCTAGTAGCTCGTCCCTGCACCAATCGTTGACCGTCTTTCCCGCCAGCGCAGCGCAGTTCTCCAACTCGCTATAAGAGTCCTCGTCAACTCGGAAGGCGATCACATGGCCTTTGTTCTTCTTGGCGGGCTGGTCGTCTTGTGGCATGGGGGATTCGCTTTCAAGAGGTCAGAATCTACTGCAAAACAAAATTAACACAATTCTGCGCCCTCTGGC
>JBAVPI010000803.1:0-2985 GCA_049692915.1 Pyrinomonadaceae bacterium | reverse complement strand
ATCAGGAGCGAGCGCGTGCCGAGGCTCGCGGGCAGCAGGCCGAGGCGCGGGTCGAGGTTCGGGGCCGAGGCGTCGTCGAGGCGAATCGGCTGCGTCAGGTTGAAACGTTCGGCGAGTTGCCGGATGTCCACGGGGAATGACGTGCCGAGACTCGAAGGCACATCGTCGGCGGCGCGCCATTCATGGCTGATGCGTAGTTGTCCTGCGGCGGCGAGTTGGATGACATCGCAACGGTCAACGTCCATCATCCGTCCGAGTTCCGAGACGACGGCGCGCAAAAACTTGTCGAGGTCAATTTCGGAATGGATGCTCGGCGCGAGACGGTCAATGATCGCCTCGCGCGCCTCGTACATCTTCGTCTTGCGCTCAAGCGGGAGCGCCTGCGCCGTCGTAACAGACATAGGAAGTTTCAATGACAAGCGGGCGGCCAGCCTCCTTCACCGGCGCGGGCGGCGACCGCAGTGTCCCCGGCAAAGACGGTTCGAGGAGTGTGCCGTTCGGACTGGAACGTCGGCGCGCCGCGGGAATTGTTGCCGGGCGCAAATCATAGCGAAGCGAACGCGCCGTTGCCAAGCGATGAGAGCGCGACACGTTTGCAGCGCGGCACCATCAATGACGAATGAGCGACAGGATATTTCCTCGTCGCTCATTCGTCACGATTGTCTTCGACAGCCGTCCTGATTATTTCTGCGCGAGTTCCGGCAGGAGGTGAAATTCGACGCGCGCCGCTTCGGGCGTGAGGAGCGGATGAAAAAATTTTCCGTAGCGGCCCGTGATGATGCGGACGTAATTCTGCGTCTCGGTGTAAGGCGGCACGCCGGCGTACTTGTCAACCGAGCCTTCACCGGCGTTGTAGCCCGCGAGCGCGAGCGAGACATCGCCGTCGAACCTTTCAAGCAGCCAGCGCAGGTAACGCGCGCCCGCCGCGATGTTCTCTTTCGGGTCTGAAGTGTTCTGACAGTTGAAGCGTTTGGCGGTCGCCGGAATCATCTGCATCAACCCCTGCGCGTTCTTGTTGGAAAGCGCGTTGACCTTGTACTTCGACTCCTGCCAGATGACGGCGTGAAGCAGTCGCGGATCAACGCCTGTGTCGAGTCCCGCGTGATAGATGATGGAGTCGAGTTCCGTGTCGCCGGACGTGGGAACGTCAGCCGGAATGAAGTTTTCGTCAACGACCGTCTTGGCCTCCACGGTCGGCGCGATGGCGCGCGTGAAGGGAGTGTCGGTCAGATTCGTAAATGCGAAGAGCGCGAAGAGCGCGAAAGAAAAGAATTTGAAAGAGCGAAAGCGAGGGAAACGTCGGGTCTGGTGCATTCTCGGTCGTTCTCCATGTGAGCTGTTGGTCTGCCGTTAAATGACGCCGGCGGGCCAGCGACGATTGCGCCGCGTGCGACGCAAGGGTTTTGGGGGCTGCGCATGGTGGAAACGATCTTCTGCGCTCGAAAGAGCAGTCCATCGAATCCGAGTGTAAGATGGAGTTTGGCTCAAACCGGTTGCATGAGGTGCATCGAAGCTGTGCGGCTAAGTCCTTTTTTTGTATGTATTTGAATCGCTCCTCCGTAACTTCAAACATAACTCGACTTGGCTCTCGTATCGTTCATCATGAGCGATGATTTAAGTCCTCCCAACTTTGACAAACGTATCGAAGGGAGACAAAAAGGCTTATCTGGGGCGATAATTTTTTTAGTTCAATTTGCTGTAGCAGACGCGAACGCCCCCGCCCGCATCGAACGTTCAAGACGTTTTAGCCACGATGATTTTGCTCTACAATTTTGCGTGAGTTACACTTTTATTCATAAAGAGACGAAAGACTGGAGAAACTGAGCGCGATGCCGATTTACGAGTACACCTGTCGAAAGTGCGGCGAGCACGTCGAGGTCTTGCAGAAAATTTCAGATAAACCGCTCGCGCGCCACGCGCAGTGCGGAGGTAAGTTGGAGAAGGAATGGTCGCAGACGAGTTTTCAACTGAAAGGCTCCGGCTGGTACGTCACGGACTACGCCGGTCGCAAGACAGAGACGGCGGACGGCAAGGAAGCCAAATCTGAAACGCAGGAAACAAAGACCGACGTAAGCGTGGGCGAGAAATCTGAGGCCAAAGAAAAGTCCGACGGTAAAAAGCCCGACGGCAAGAAAGCGTCGAAGGCATCGGCTCCCGCCGCGACGAGCACGGCCAAGGGCGGCGACTGAACGGGAGATAAGAGATGCGCGCGCACCATAATTTTCTCTTCGCTTTTTTCTGCTCCGTCCTGCTGCTGTGCGTCTCTGCGGGCGGACAGGTCGGCAGGCGTGCCGGTACGACAGCAGATGCTCCGGCGAGCGCGCGTGGCGTGTTGCTCAACATCGTGGCGACACGCGAAGGCTCTGACTCGCCCATCACGGCCAAAGATTTGTCGCTCTTTGACGGCGGGATGGAACAGACCGTTCAAAGCCTGTCGCCCGACCCCGGTGCCGCGCGCATCGTCCTGCTCGTGGACAACTCGCTCTCTCTACGCGCCGACGTGGAAAAATTACAGCAGGCCACGCGCGAGTTCGCTTACGAGATTTATGAGGGCGATCAGGTGATGGTGGTCGGCTACGATCAGCAGCCGGAGATCATCAGCGACTGGACGGACGACGCGAAGAAGATCGAGGCCGCGCTCCCGACTTTCCGCAAGCGCGGCGAGCCTTACCTGTTCGACGCGCTCAGTGCCGTGCTCAACGACGCGCTGCGGCCTTACTCCGGCGCGAATCATAAGCGCGTCGTCGTGCTCGTCGGCGACGGATTGGATCGCGGCAGCAAGTCGCATTTCAGTGACGTGCTCGCCGAGTTTCAGAAGCAGGACATCACCGTCTATGCGCTCCAGATACCAGACCGCACGGGCGGCGCGCTCCGCCGCGACAAACCCAAGCCCGCACAGGTCATCCAGCAACTTGTCGAAGGAACGGGCGGGCGCATCCTCCCCGTCACCGCGCCGCGCGATGCCGCGAAAGCCATCTGCGACGA
>JBAVPI010000802.1:0-2999 GCA_049692915.1 Pyrinomonadaceae bacterium | reverse complement strand
CTCCGCGCTCTTCGCGAGTCCAGCCTACGGCCTGCAACTTCCGCACGGCGGGCTGCCCGCGCTCCTGCGCGAGTCGCGTCTCTTCTCAGGTCGCAAGACCGAAATCCACGCCTTCAACGACGAGTTTCGCTTAAGACTTTACGGCGTCAGTTAAATCAGGTCTGCAATGTCAGGGCGAAAAAAAGTGCCGTGACGGTTTAACTTCGTCACGGCACTCTTGTTTTAACTTTGAACTTCGCGCTAAGGCTTCGGCGAGTTGTAGAACTGGCGACTATTGATGGTCAGTTCCTTCTCTTCAAACTGCCCGTCGCCGTCCATGTCAACCTTGACGACGATTTTATGCTGCTTGCCGTCGCGCCGCTCGCCGGGGCTGTAGCCGAGGCTGTACTGGTTGCGCATGACGGCGTTGATGGTTGAGAGCACGGAGGGCAACTCGCCCGGAAACGTGACGGGGAAGTACATGCCGCCGGTCTCTTTGGCGAAGGTCTTGAGCGTGTTGTCGGCCTGAAGAAAGCTCAAACGGCCCGGCTGGTTCGAGCCGCCGATGCCGTCCGTCGTGCTCAAATCCTGATCGTACTTTTTGAGGAAGAGGTGGCCCGTGCCGATGATGTAGATGGGGACGCCCGCGTTCTGCGCGAGCTTGCGCGCGTCGCCGTAGTTGATCTTGCTGAAGGTGTCTATGCCGGTCGAGACGAGGAAGACGGCCTTGCGGCGGCCCTGTAGGGAAGCCATGCCGGTGTATTCGGCCTTCTCCTCTTTCGAGTTGTCGAGCACGACCGAATCGCCGCGACCGCCGACGAGCACGAACTTGAGCGCGTCGAAAAGGTTCGCTTCGTTGAAGGCCGGCTGGTTGCGAAGCAGGAGACTGATGACCTGACTGATGCGCGCCGGATCGTTCGTGAAGTCAGTCAAAGGCGTCGGGCGCATGTCGTAGGCGACGACCGAAACGAAGTCCTGCGGCGGCTTGATGAACTGCTGCATGAACATCGCCATCGGACGAATGACTTCAAGTTGCCCCGCCTCTTGCCCGCCTGACCCGTAGTAACCCATCGCCTGCGCAAGCTTGCTGTACTCGACGACCATCGCGACCGTGATCGGCGCTTCGGGCGTCGAGAAGTTCGTCACGTCCTGCCGGATGCCGTCCTCGAAGATGGCGAAGTTCTCCTTCTTCAAGTTCGTGACGAGTTGCTTCGTCTTTTTATTGATGACGACGGCCTCGACGTTGACGAGCGAGGCCGTGACCTTGATGGTCTCCGTTTCCTTAATGATGTCGGGCGGAAGCGGTTCTTGCGGCTCCTGCTGCCCCTGCGGATTAGTCTCGTCGGGGCGCGGATTCTTCTTCTGCGGGGCGGTTGGCGGTTGTCGTCTGGACTGCGCCAATCCGACGCGCGTGCCGGAGACGGGAAGCAATAAAAACATCGTCGCGACGGCCACGGCGGAGAGACGGCGGAAGAGCTTATTTTTCATGGCGACAAAAAACCTCACAAGCGGGAAGGCGGGGGGACGACTCGGAATAAATTTCCTGCGAGAGACGCCGGAAAAAAGGTCGCGGTCTCAGGTACGGTCGTTTATAAGGAGTCGCCGGTTAGATGTCGCGGAGCGGCTAATAGTTTGACGCCGCGTCTCTAATCTCCGTTCTCATCCCCGACATCTCACCGCTCGCCCGTGCTTTTCAGTTGCCGTCGCTCGTGACGGGTTCGACTTCGATGAGCGCGTCGTAGGTTCCCGTGTTGTCGTCGAGTTTGCCCTCGTTGACGCCGAGGAAGAGACGACCATCGCGCGGGGCGACGAAGTCGCGATTGGCCCCGACGAAGATGAACTCGTCGTTGTCGTCGCCGATGACGCCGATCAGCGCGCCGGTCGGCTCGTTCCGCATGAGCTTCTCCGTGTCGGTCACGCGCGGCAGTCCCGTGGGCGTCGAGAAGCGTCCGAGTCCGAGCGAAATGCGGCCCGAAGCGGAGATGCGCAGATGTTGTCCGCGACGCACCATCAACCCGCTGTCAGTCCAGCCGTTGGCGGTGTTGTCGGCGCGGATGCGAACTCGGACGGGGAAGAACTGCGCATCTCCGCCCTGCGCGGGAAGCGACGAGCCGGTGTTGCGCGAAGTGTTGGACGTGTTGCTCGACGCCGCTCCGCCGCTGTCGTTGCCGAGCGTGGGGCGCGTCTGTTGAGGTTGCGGGGTGGGTCGCGGCACGGAAGTCTGCGGAGTCGGGCGCTGGGGTTCGATGCGCGCCGCGTCCGGGTTGTTGTCAACGCCGCTCGAAGCAGCGCCGCCTGCCGAGTCGAACTCGATGGAATCAACGTCTTCCATGTAGAGCGTGATGCGGCTGCGCCGTGTGCCGCCGCCCGCGCCGATGAGCACTGTGAACTGCTGGTCGCGGAAATTGACGATCTGCCCGCGGATGACCTGTCCGTCCTTCATGCGGATCGTGTCTCCGAGCGCGACCGCGCCGCAGGCCAAGACGAGCGCGGTGAGCGCGAGCGACCTGACGAAACTCTTAAACTTCATGATGACCTCCGGGAAACCTGTGAAAGTGGCGCACAGTCGGGATAACGAGACAATCTAACCGCAGAGAGAAGCGATTTGGCAAGCGGGAGAGAGAAAACGCCTGTCGCGATTGATGTCCAAAGCCCGCGCGCAGGTTGCCTGTATTTTCCGGTCGGAGTCTTCAGCCGTGACGATGCGCGGCGAAACCGCGACGCCGGGAGATGTCACGACGAAGCGCGCAAAAGAAGAAACGCGGCAGACTTCATCGGCCTGCCGCGTTCGTCTCAGCTTTAACTTAGAAGCGCACGCGTCCTTATTCCACGCCGCGCCCGCGCGATCAAGCCGCGCGATTCTTTTTGACGAACTTGAGGGCCACGCCGTTCATGCAATAGCGCAGGCCGGTCGGGGCCGGGCCGTCGTCGAAGACGTGGCCCTGATGCGCGTCGCAACGCGCGCACGAAATCTCCGTCCGGCTCTCCGAGAGGCTCTTGTCAACCGTCTCGCGGACGTT
>JBAVPI010000801.1:0-2435 GCA_049692915.1 Pyrinomonadaceae bacterium | reverse complement strand
TGTGTGCCCGACGAGCAGCGCCGAAAAGAGCAGGAGGGGACGTGCGTGTTTCATCTACTGGCCTCCGGTTGTATCTGGTTGGTTGAAAAAACGTCTCTCCGGGCAGACATCCACGCGGAGAGAGATGTCTAGGCTCATGCGTGACGCGGCGCGCCGGATGCATCTTCGTGCCAGCAGCGCGTACACCAGCGGCTGCGCGCGGCGCGCTCTTCGATGGAAAAATCGGCGGAGGCGGGCAGCCGCTTGACGACTTCGCGCTCCTCCGCGCTCAGTTCGTACCACGCTCTCATGCGTTCCTCGCCGCAACGTGTGCAGCGTCCCTCGCCCTGTCCGCTCGTGGCGTATTCAGCGTCAGACATCAGAAGTTTCCCCGTTCAAAATCGCCCACGCTGCGCGCCGTCAATTTGTGCATCGGGCGGGCGACAATGTAATATCGCGTTGTCTTTAACACACCCCACAAAATATCTAAAGTCCCCGGTTCTGTCACGAGGTTAAATGTGTTTCTAGTCAAGGCCGCTTACGAGGAACAAATGGACTTGCGGACGAGCGTCGCGCGCGCGCGTGAGTTCTTCAACGATTTGCGCAATTTCGTCGAACTGATGCCGGGCGTCGAGCGGATCACGTCCGAGGCGGGCGGCGTCGTGCGCTGGCTGATTCGGGCGGAAGTGCCCGTCATCGGCTCGATCAGGCAGGCGTTCGCCGTCGCTCAATCGCACGATAGTCCGGCGCGCATCGAGTGGTCGCCGGTCGAGGGCGAGCGCAAGAATTTGCTGCGCTACACCGCGAGCTTCGAGGAGCGCGGCGAGTTCACGCGCGTCCGTATCGAGGAGCGCGTCGAGTTGCGGCGACAGAGTCCGAGGGAGTTGCACCTGCTCGCCGGTCTCGCGGGCGAGACGCGCTTGAGCGCAGAGATGCAACGCGGCGTGACGGAGATGATGCGCACCTTCCTGCAACGAGCGCGCGCCAGACTGGAATGAGCGGACGGTACGGAGTGAGCAGCATCGTGTGTTGAGTGCGGAAATCGCAGGAACGCTCATTCTCGTTTCACAATGCGCCGCGCGCGAAAGTTGTCGCGGGCGTCGCGTGTGAGTAAACTGTTTCAAGGTATTTTCGTGCGAGGGCAGAGGAGCGGTGGCGACGATGATTAAAATGTACACGACGACTTGGTGCGGCGACTGTCGCAACGCCAAACGTTTTTTGCAGGAGCGCGGTGTGGACTACGAAGAGATCAATATCGAGGAGCAAGAGGGGGCCGCCGAGCGCGTGATGAGTCTGAACGGCGGCAAGCGCAAAGTGCCGACCTTCGAGGTTGACGGGCGCGCGTTCAATCTCTCGCCGTATGACGAGAAGAAACTGCGCGCGGAACTCGGTCTTTAATCTTCAAGCACGGGGGGACGTGAGCATGGCTGCGACTTTGACGCGGAGAATGGCGCGAGCAGGCGGTTGGAAGCTGGCGAAGAAATTGATTAAGCCGATTCCGATAATCGGTACGGCGGTCGTGGTCGGCCTCGCCGGTTACGAGGTGAAGAAGAAGGGCGCGTTGCGCGGCGCGTTGCACGTCGGACTCGATTTGCTGCCGGTGGTCGGGACGCTCAAGGACGTGGTCGAGATTTTCACGGGCGACTTGATACCCGACAAGAAACCCGCGCAAAGTTAAGAAGCACGCTTGAATGAAAGACGCGACGCCCGCCGCGGCTGTCCTTGCAAGGGCAGTCGCGGCGGGCGTTTTGTTTTGTCGCTCGCAATGGTCGGCGGCGAAATCCGTCTGTCGAAGCCGCGCCGAAGTTAATCTCTAAAAGCGGACGCCGATGCCTGCGCTGACTTGCAGGTTATGTTTGGTTTCCGCCGGAATCGTGATGATGTTCTGCGAGAGTGAGAAGCCCTCTGCGTGCCGTTCGCTGTAGCGGATGATGGTGTCGCCCACGTCGAAGCGCGTCACGATGCGGCGCGAGGGATAGAACTCAACGACGCCGCCCACGTCCGTCGAAAAATATGTCTTGCGCTTGTTGTCGAAAATTCCGATGGTGAATTGCTGCGTGCCGCCGGTGACGGGATTGCTGAGGGTTAGAATTTGCGTGCCGACGAGTTGCCGGACGCTGCTGAAGTTGACGAAGCCGGGGCGCGCTTTGCCGAAGACGCCGATGCGGTCGAAACGCTTGCCCGCTTTGACGCCGAACTGCGCCTGCGAAGGATAGCCGCCAACCGTGCTCTCGGAAAAATGCTTGCGCGGGTAGAAATCGCCCTGCGCTTCGAGGCCGACGTGTTCGTTGAGGTTGTAGGTGAATCTGCCGCCGAAGCCCGCCTCCGGGTTCGTCATAGACTCAGATGCGATGAGTCCACTGAAAAAGAAAACCTGCTGCGGCTGGTTGAAGGCGAGTGAAGAGAACTGTGCGCCGACCTCGAACCTCGGCGTCTTCTCGCGGCCCGCGCCGGAC
>JBAVPI010000800.1:0-2018 GCA_049692915.1 Pyrinomonadaceae bacterium | reverse complement strand
CGTGCGCGCCGAAGATTTGCCGTCAGCCGTCCGGCTCGCACACGAAGCGGCCCGCCCCGGCGACACGGTGATGCTCGCGCCCGCGTGTGCGAGCTTCGACATGTTCCAGAGTTTCGAGCACAGGGGGCGCGTTTTTAAGGAAGCTGTCAAGAGCCTTCAGAGGTCTGCAATCGGCGGTCGGCAAAAAGAGGCCGTGTTGAATGCGGATTGCTGACGAATAGTTTTATGGCGAAGAAGCTACAGGCAGACGAGTGGTTGTTCGCGTGCGTGGTGGCGCTCGCGCTGTTCGGCGTGATTATGGTTTACAGCGCGTCGGCGGTCGTGGCGTCGAGCGAGAATCATAACCAGTATCACTACGTCGTCCGGCAGGGCGTGTGGACGCTGGCGGGCCTCGGCGTGATGCTGCTGGCGATGCGCTTCGACTACACGCGGCTGCGCGCTCCGGCCATCGCTTACGGGCTGCTCGGTCTGACGATATTGATGCTCGTTGCGGTCTTCGCCTTTTCGCCCGTTAACGGCGCGCGTCGCTGGATCAAGTTCGCGGGCTTCTCGATGCAGCCGTCCGAGATCGCGAAGCTCGCGCTCGCCATCTTCCTCGCGCGCTTTCTGGAACGGCGCGCGGGCGACGAAGACTCTCTGCGGCGCACGTTCCTGCCGTGCATGGCGGTGACGGGAGCGCTCGCGCTGCTCATTTTGAAAGAGCCTGATCTGGGGACGGCGATGATGCTCGCCGTCATCTGCGTCTCGATTCTGCTGACGGCGGGCGCGCGCTTGAAGCATCTGGCGCTGGCGGCGGCCCCGGCGCTCGTCGGGCTGGCGGGGATGCTCATCTTCGTGCCGTTCCGTCTGAAACGCATACTGGTCTTTCTTAATCCGTGGTCAGACCCGCAGGGCGCGGGCTATCAGGTTGTGCAGTCGCTGCTGGCCGTCGGCTCAGGTGGCGTGCACGGCCTCGGCTTTACGGAAGGGCGGCAGAAGATGTTCTTCCTGCCGTTCGCGCACTCCGACTTTATCTACGCCGTGGTGGGCGAAGAGTTGGGGCTGCTCGGCGGACTCGCCGTGATCGCGTTGTTCGGACTGTTCCTGTGGAGAGGAATGCGTGCGGCGCTCGGCGCACCGGACAGGTTCGGGATGCTTTTGGGGATGGGCATCGTGACCGGAATCGTCGCGCAGGCTCTTTTCAACATCAGCGTCGTGCTGGCGATTGTGCCGACGAAGGGCATCCCTCTGCCGTTCATCTCCTACGGCGGCTCGTCGCTCGTGCCGACGCTCGCGTCGGTCGGGGTGCTCTTAAATATCTCGCAGCAGGCGAGCGTCAATCAGGGCGTCGAACCTCGCTGGCGTGCTGACCTTGAACCCTTGACCGTGCGCGCGGGACGCTCCGCATCACTCGGCGCGGGGCGTGGAAGCATTCCGCCGCACGTCTCCACGCTCGGCGGCGAGGCGAGAGGTTAGTGGCGACGACGAAGGCGATGCGCGTCCTCGTCGCCGCGGGCGGCACAGGCGGGCACATCTATCCCGGCATCGCGGTGGCGAAGGAAGTGATGCGCCGCGATTCGGCTTCGGTCGTGAGATTCGTCGGCACGGCGCGCGGGCTTGAGACGCGGCTCGTGCCGCAGGCGGGGTTTGAACTTTCGCTCATTGAAAGCGCGGGGCTGGTGAACATGAGTCTGCGCGAGCGTGCGCGCGGGCTGATGGTTTTGCCGAAGAGTTTCTTCGCGGCCCGGCGCGTGATTCGGGAGTTTCGTCCCGACATCGTCGTCGGCGCGGGCGGCTACGTGTCGGGGCCTGTGTTGTTGACGGCGGCGTTGATGCGCATCCCGACGCTCGTCATGGAGTCGAACGCCGTGCCCGGTTTTACGAACCGGCAACTCGCGCGCTTCGTTGACGCGGCGGCGGTTTCGTTCGAGGCGGCGCTTCCATACTTTCGCGGCAAGGCGAGCGTGACCGGCAACCCCGTCAGGCACGAGTTCTTTGACATCGAACCGAAGCGGCGCGACGCGGCGGAGTTCTAGCTG
>JBAVPI010000799.1:0-3381 GCA_049692915.1 Pyrinomonadaceae bacterium | reverse complement strand
GCGTGAGGGCGAGGACGCGCACGCCCGGCGGCACGTCGGCCTGACGGATGAGAGCGACGGCGCGCTCGATGTCTTCAGCGTCATCCGTGCCTTCGAGGTCTTCCGCAATGCTCGTGACCTGATGAGCGGCAAGCCATGAGCGCGCGGCCCGCAACGTCTCTTCGTCTTTGATGGCGGCAATAAACTCGCGTGTGCGTGACCAGAACTTGCGCGCGGCGGCGCGTCGCACGGCTTGAAAGCGGAGGCGGTCGCGTTCCGGTTCAGTGGCGGCGCGCGCAATCGCGTTCAACTCGTCGGCGAACGGGTCGGTCGCGTTGCGCGGTTCAAGCCGGTAGATGTCTATGCGCTCCGTGAGAAATCCGAGACGGCGCGCGTCCATGCCTGCGGCGACGAGCGTCTGACGCGCGCGCAATCCTTCGACGTAGCGCGGCGCGTCGTGCTCGAAGTATGGAAGCAGGCGCGTGATGGTGTAGTAGAGAGGCGCTCGATTGTCGCCCGTGGTGGTCGCAGTGCCGATCTTTTGACGCAGGAGCACCGACGCGGCCACGTCGTAGAAAGCACGTCGCGCCCCTTCGTAGAAGGGAGGGACGAGTTCCGGGCGGAGGCCGGAGACATCGAAGTGCGGAGCGCCCGTCGAATCGAACGAGATGAGCAGGCCCGGCGAGATAACGGGCGTCGAGAGATGCAGTACATCGTCGGGCGTGGCTTCCGGGTCGGCGCTCACGGCGGCGAGCAGACGTAGATAGAGCATGTCGGCGACGCGCGGCTCTTCGTCGCGCAGGTTCAGGACGAAACGCATCAAGTCCGCACTCGCGCCGACGGCGACGGCGGGCGCGGCCATCTCAGCCGCCTCTTCGTATGCGCCGCTCTCTAAAAGCTCGCGGGCAACTTTGAGGCGTTGCGCGGCGACACGCAAGAGTGTGGGACTCCTGCGCCCGTAGCCCGCGTTGGATTCCACGGAGGCGTCGCGCTTGAGGTTCGAGTCGTTCAGTTCGCGCAAAAATTTTTCGGCCAATCCGCGGTCGCGGCGCGCGGCGGCGGCAATCACGGCCTCGCGTGCGTCGGTGTTGATGGAAGCGTTTGCCGCCGAATCCGCCGAGACATTGAGCGTCTGGCCGCGACTGTTATTACCGGCGCGATTGTTGTTATCGGCGAGGTCTGATTGCGTGGCCGCCGTCCACGCGCGTTGAAAGATGGCGCGCGCCGTCGTCTCGTCGAAGACCCAGAGCGCGTCGGCGACGAGCGTCTGGACCTGCGCGCTCTGCTCCGAATTATCGAAACGACGGGCTTCACCCGCGGTCTCGATCAAGACCATCAACGCCCTCCGCCCCTCTGCGCTCAGACGCAGCTTCTCTTTAACGATCTTCTGTTCAGCGCGGCGCACAGGCGTCGCCGTGTTCTTCGTCTGCGGCGTGCGCGGCACGAGGTTGGGGCGTGTTCTCTGCGCGCTGGCGGGTGTGACGCAGGCGACAAGCAACGCGGCGATAAGGACGGGTTGGCGTGTGGCAGACCGCATCGAACGAGTCTCCGTGGCGCGTCTTCGTTTCAGAAGAGATTGGGCGTGGAGGGCGCGGAAGACGCGCGCGGCGGCTCGATGCCGAAATGTTCGTAAGCGAGGCGCGTGGCCGTGCGCCCGCGCGGGGTGCGGTTGAGGAAACCGATCTGGATAAGGTATGGCTCGATAATCTCTTCGATTGACTCTTTATCTTCTTGCAGCGCGGCTGACATGTGGTTGAGTCCGACGGGGCCGCCCGTGTGCTGCTGAATAATCATCAGCAACAATTTTCTGTCTATCTCGTCGAGGCCGAACGTGTCCACCTCCATGCGATTGAGCGCATCGTCGGCGACCTCCTTCGTGATGCGCCCGTCGTACTCGACTTCGGCGTAGTCGCGCACGCGCCGGAGCAGGCGGTTGGCGATGCGCGGTGTGCCGCGTGCGCGGCGTGCGATCTCTTTCGCTCCGTCTTCGTCAATCTGCGTGCCGAGGATGTCAGCCGAACGGCGGACGATCAATTCGAGTTCTTCATACGTGTAGAAGCTGAGGTGAAAGACGATGCCGAAACGTCCGCGCAAGGGAGCGGTAATCATGCCCGGACGGGTCGTCGCGCCGACCAGAGTGAACTTCGGGAGGTCTAATTTAATCGAGCGCGCGGCTGTCCCTTGCCCGATCATGATGTCGAGTTGGTAGTCCTCCATCGCGGGATAGAGGACTTCTTCGATGGCGGGGTTGAGGCGATGAATCTCGTCTATGAAGAGCACGTCGCCCTCCTGCAAGTTCGTCAGGAGCGCGGCGAGGTCGCCCGGCTTTTCGATGACGGGGCCGGCGGTCGAACGCATCTCCGCCTCCATCTCGTTGGCGATGATGACGGAGAGAGTCGTCTTGCCGAGTCCGGGCGGGCCGGTCAGCAGAACGTGGTCGAGCGCCTCTTTGCGGTTGCGCGCCGCACGGATGAAGACGCGCAGATTGTCCGTCGCCTTCTTCTGCCCGATGTATTCGCCGAGGCGCGTCGGGCGCAGAGAGAGTTCAAACTGCTGGTCTTCGTCCAGAGCGTTCTTCTCGCGCACGCTGACGGGTTCGAGTTCTTCCATAAAGCAGAGGTCGGAGATGAGAGGTTGGAGGTTAGTCGGAACAGTTTTCACTGACCTCTAATCTCCAACCTCCGCCTTCCGACTTTTACCCTTTCGAGAGGTGGCGCAGGCTGCGCCGCAACAGAATTTCGACCGAGAGGTCGCCGCCCTCGTTGATGGCCTGCGTGACGACTTTTTCCGCCGCCGCTTTTTGATAGCCGAGATTGACGAGCGCGGAGAGCGTGTCTTCGCGCAGAGAGTCTTCGGAGGGCGGAGCGCCCGCCGCTGTCGCCGCCGCGAGTTCGGCGTCGAGCGCAGGCGAAGAGAGCGCCGCCATCTTGTCCCGCAGTTCGATGCAGAGGCGTTCGGCGGTCTTTTTGCCGACGCCGGGAATCGAAGTCAGTCGCACCAGATTGTTGGTGCGAATCGCGGTGATGATCTCGTCGGCGCTCATTCCTGAGAGCATCGCGATGCCCGATTTCGGGCCGATGCCGCTCACCGAGATGAGCATGATGAATAGTTCGCGCTCGCGCGCCGTGCGGAAGCCGAAGAGTTGGAGCGCGTCTTCGCGGACGTGCGTATAGACGCGCAGCTTGACCTGCGAGCCTTCTTCGTCCATCCCGTAAAAGGTCGTCACGGGGATGGTCACTTCATAGCCGACGCCGCCCACGTCGAGAATCACGCTGGTCGCCTGTTTGGCGAGGAGTGTGCCGTTTAGATGTGCAATCATTCTTTCGGAAACTTTATCGAGAAGAGATTTCGGGAGCGCCTCTTGTTTCGTCGAAGATTGTAGAGGAACGGTGTGCCTTCGGC
>JBAVPI010000798.1:0-1893 GCA_049692915.1 Pyrinomonadaceae bacterium | reverse complement strand
GTAAGGCCCGCGCTTGTGCGGGAGTGAAAATTCAGTGCGGGGGAGCTTTCGGCGCGTCGAGCGTCGCGTCGCCGGTCTTCGTGCTGAAGCGTTTGAAGTCGCTGTATTCGTGCGTCTCGTTGATGTTTACTCCGGCGAACAGCATGATTCGCGCCGAGGCGTTGATTTGCGCGAACTGCGGGAGCCACACACCGTCCGGCAGGCGCGTCTGCTCGAAAGTAAAACTCGCGCCCGGCTTGAGCGTCGCCAACAGTCCGCCGCCGACCTTGTAGCTTTCGACGAAGCGCGCTTCCAGACGCATCACCTGCTTATCAACCGGGTCAATCCATATCGTGCCCGCGAGTTTGCTGACGACACTTTCGGCGCGCGTGGAGGGACGAAAGCCCACGCGGGCGCGAAAATCAAAAACAATCGTGTCGCGCTCGCGAAAGCGTTCGCGGCGCGGCGAAACCAGTTCGCACGCGCGTAAAATCGTGCTGATCTCCACGTCGTCATCGTCCGAAGTGTCGGCGTCCGTGTGCCCGTCTCTGTTCTTCTTCGCGGCACGCTCGGCGCGCTGCTGCTCGCGCTTCGCCTCCAACTTCGGCATCTCGCGCTCGGCCTTCTCCAACTCCTCGCCCGCGCGTTTCTCTTCCTTCGCGGCACGCTCCGGCGAGAGCGGGATGCCGTTTTCGCTCACCAACTTCCTGATCCAGCCGTAGCCTGCGATGGGGTAAATGTCGTGGACGGTGACGGTCTCTTTCGTCACCACGCCCTTGTCGTTTAATTTGCGCTCCGTCTTCTTACGCTTGAAAGTGTAATCGTTGATACGCTTGTCCACGTCGTTTTGATTGCGCGACAGTTCGCGCAGCAACGCCGGAACATCGAGCGCGGAGTCGCCCGGCGGGTCGAACAAAGTCTCGGCCAGCCCCGTGTTGTAACGCGCTTCGCGCAGCACGAACGTCAACGACTCGCTTCCCGCCCGCAACACTTCGACGCGATGCGGCGACGGCTGCGAGGGAGTTTGAGCGCCGCCGCGCCAATCGAAGAAACGCAGATCAAGGCCGCGCGCCGTGTCTCTTATCCGCAGAGGAAACTTATTCGCCGTGCTGAACCAGTATTGCAGGTGCGCGCCAGCACGCGTCGTGAACTCGACGAGGTAAGCCGCCTCACCGCCGACATCTTCCAGAGAGACGGTGCGTGCCAGCACGTTCTGCTTTTTCAAATCAATCATGCGGCCCGCGTCGAGCAGCGCACCGAGTTTCGCGGCGAGTGCTTCCTCGTCGGTCAGAGTGCGCAAGCGTCCGTCAGACTCGCGCGTCCATGCCGAGCGACCGTTGGCGGCCTCGTCGCGTTCGATGCCCGCCAGCACAACGTCCGTGCGCGACGACGAAGGCGACTTCCAACTCGTGCGCGCCGTCCCCTCCACACCGTCCGCGCGCCTCACATCCCACTCGTAAGTCGCATCGCGCAACCCTGCGACGTTCCTCTTTCCGCCAAGCGCCTTGACGTAATCTCCCACCACCTTGTCAGCCGATGGCAACTTACGCGCGGGCAACCCTGCGCGCGTCGTCGCCTGCGCTTGCGCGTGCAGGAGTCGCGCCTCAACTGTCGGTATCAAGGCAAACAACAGACATGAGATGAGACAGAGCCTCGCCGTCAAACGCGAAGCGCGCGACGACACACACACAACGCGCAAAAATAGCCGCGAAGCGCGCGACGACACACACGAAGCGCACGCAAATCTGTTCGCCGTGCGCTTCATTTCTCTTTCACCGGAGATAGTTTTCATAAGTGGAAGCAAGTGTTCGGGCATGGCCGGAGAGAGGCCGCATTGTAATTGATAACGAAGCGGGTGGGAAATTCGCGATTCATAAATGCGCGCGGGGCGACGAAAAGAAGGCTCTCTTTCGT
>JBAVPI010000797.1:0-2962 GCA_049692915.1 Pyrinomonadaceae bacterium | reverse complement strand
GCGTTGAGACGCTCGACCGCCGCCAGCATCTCCATCCCGCAGGCGACCGCCGCGCGCGCCTCTCGTTCGACGCCGCGATCTACGGGTGCGCCGAAGACGATCATCAATCCGTCGCCGATGAACTTGTTGATGTGCCCGCCGTGCGCGCAGACGACGTGATGCATGCGGCTGAAGTAATCGTTGAGCCACGCCACCACCTCTTCCGAGTTGACGGACTCGGAGAGCGTCGTGAAGCCGCGGATGTCCGTGAAGATGATCGTCACGATGCGCGATTCGCCGACCAGATTCAAGCCGCCGCGCTTCTGCCACAACTCTTCCGCCACCTCCGCCGAGACGCAGCGCGAGAAGATGTCCATAATCTGCGCGCGCTCGGCCTCCTTCTCCTCACGCACCGCGCGCTCGTGCGCGTAGCGCAACACGAATCCGAGCGGCGCGAGCACCGCCACGCCGAGCCAGCCGGTCGCGAGCGGCAGAATCAGATTGTACGAGTCGAACGCCCAAGACGACACCGCGAGCAGCCCGACGGCTACCGCCGCCGACGCGAGAAATCCCCACAGCGCGCGCAGAGCAAAGACCGCCAGCGCGACGAGCGCGAGCGGCACGAGCATTAACAGGATTTGTCGCCCGTAGGTTGGACGCGTGAGCGCTTCGCCGAACAACAACGTGGCCGCGACGGTCGCGTGCAACTCGACGCCGGGCGTGCGCGCGGGAATGCGCGGCAGATTGCCGTCGAACAGACGCGCGAGCGTGAGTGGTTCGTAAAAAGAGGTCGGGAACTGGTCGGGCGCGTCCGTGTTGGTCGCGCCGATGATGACGATGCGGTCGCGGAAAATGTCTTCGGGCAGACGCGCGTTCCGGTCGAATAAGATGTCTTTCGCCGCGACGCGCTGGAAGGCGGGCGTGCGCCCGCGAAAGTCTAACTGAAGCGCCACGTCGTTGCGCAACGGCAGCACGCGTTCACCGAGACGCACGACGCCCTCGGATTCGTTCTTCAATTCTTCGCCGGAATAAAGCTGCGCCAGCGCCGCGCCGAAACTGAACTGCGGAATCTGTTCGCCCGCGCTCTGATGAAAGAGTTGCGCCGAGCGCACGAAGTTATCGCTGTCGAAAGGAAAATCCACGAAGCCGATAGCCGTCGCGTTTGCGCCGAACGCGGGCGAGTCGTCGGAGAAGTTCTGTAGAGGCACGACGGCAGGGATGCCGCCCGCCGCGAGTTTCTGCGCGATGACGACGTTCTCCGTCTCGTAGAGCGCATCCGCGAGCGCCCTGTCGGCCCGCTCGTCCACCTCCGACGTGCCGCCCGTCTCGCTCAGGTAGATGTCGAGTCCGACCACCTTCGCGCCGCCTTCGCGCGCACGCTCGACGAGTCGCGCGTACCAATCGCGCGGCCACTTTTGCAGGCGCACGTTCGACGCGCGAATCGAAGCCTCGTCAACTTCGATAATCGTGATCGGCTCCGACAGGCCGCGCGTGCGCCCCTTCGTGTCTCGCGCGTCGCGCAACTGAAAGAGCAGGTCGAGCGCGCGATTCTCCAGCGCCGTCGTCAGGCCGTAAGGGTACGTCGCGAAGCCGCCGCCCGTCTCACTTAAGGGTCGCATCGCCAGCGCCATCGCGCCCCACACCGCCAGCGACAACGCCAACGCCAGCGCACCGTAACGACGGCGCAGCAGGTTGGAGATGAAAGAGGATGTGCTGGAAGCCATCAAGATTCAAATTAAAATAAGGCCGAGGCGAAGAACGATGCTTGTGCTAAACTCCATGCCGATAATACAACAATCAAAATACGAAATGATGCGCTCGATGTAAACGCCGGTGCGCTTCGGCTACAAGTGATGATTGTCGGAGATTGCAGCGCAATGAGAATCGCCGCATAACTGATGAACAGCTATACGGCGACGATAAATTCTGGAGCCACCTTCCGGATTCGAACCGGAGACCTACTGATTACGAATCAGTCGCTCTACCAACTGAGCTAAGGTGGCGTGGCGTGAGAAAAAACTATACGAAGGGGCTGCGCGCGCTGTCAAGCAGGGGCGCGTTGTCGCCGTCGAACTCTTTGAAGGAGAGGGGAAACGAGATGCCGAAAGATCGCGCGGAGGTACAGGATCAATACAAGATCGGCGGCGGCACGCTGAACGAGTTCGAGTTCGCGCAGAATCAGCGCGCGATGTCCGGGCACGAATACGAGCAGCCGCCGGATGGGTCGCAGACAGACATCGCGGCGCTTCCGTCGCCGCTCGACGAAGCGGAACGCATCCGGCAGGTGACGGCGGCGGCGCACGAGAAGGTCGAGCGGCGCAGGGCGAAACAGAGGGCGAAGGCGGCGACCGCACTGGCGTCGAAGTCCGTGGTCAAGAAAGTCGCATCGAAGAAGTCCGCCTCTCGAAAGTCAACCGCGACGAAGAAGGGGAGCGCGGGCAAGCGTGCGGCTAAAAAGAGCGTGAGTAAAAAGAGTGTGAGCAAAAAGAGCGTGACTAAGACGGGTGTGAGCAAGAAGAGTGTGAGCAAGAAGAGCGCGACGAAGAAAGCGTCGGGCGCTTCCAAGCGAGGGAAAGCGCGTGCGTCGAAGTCAGGCGCGAAGAAAAGCGGCGCGGCGAAGAGGTCGGCGAAGAAGTCTGCGGGCAAGTCGCGGCGTTAGGCTGCGTGCCGGTAATGCTTTGAACGTGTCGGCGCTCAGCGTCGCATTGATTCGATTGATCGAAACTTTCAGGGGAGGTCGGAAGCATGTCGGAGAATGAGAAACAACTGGGAAGCGAGTCGGGCAGAGCGGACGCCGCCGGTGTCGCGTCGGCGGACGGCGGGGAAAACGAACTCGAAGCCGAGCAGGAATCGGCGGAAGCGATGGACGCGGAAGTGCCGCAGCCGCCCGACGCATCCGAGACGACCGAGG
Source organism: Pyrinomonadaceae bacterium (assembly GCA_049692915.1). GTDB lineage: Bacteria > Acidobacteriota > Blastocatellia > Pyrinomonadales > Pyrinomonadaceae > JAIVJG01. The sequence continues at coordinate 72 of JBAVPI010000797.1, read as the reverse complement.
GCGGGCCGTCCTGAAGCCATCCCTCAACGAATGACTTGATTGCGACGCGCGGGGCGACGAAAGAGAGCCTTC
>JBAVPI010000796.1:0-4916 GCA_049692915.1 Pyrinomonadaceae bacterium | reverse complement strand
CTTCTGAAGTAGCCGGAGTTGTAGTCCCAACCCGAGGGCGCTGGTGAGTTCTGTATCGTCACGGGTTCCGAGAAGTTTAGACATCAATGACAGTCCCATCGGGGCAGATCCGCTCCATGTGAGGAGGTCGAGGACATTTCGTAATCTTGGCTCTTCTCTAAATATTTCCTCGTTTATCTTTAGGGTCGAGTAGATGTCTGCCTCATGTCTGGTGAAGGTAGGGAATTTGCTGAGTAAGGCGGCACGCGGGTTTTGGTTAAGGAGATTCAGGTACTGTTGCCACCCGACCTGCCTGTGACGAAGATATCCGCCCGCCAGTTCTAACGCTAAAGGTAGCCCTCCTAATTCTTTTGATATGAGGGTGGCGACAAATCTCTCGTCATCCCTGAGTGGCTCTCTGCCTGCCTCCTGAAATAAGAGTTCGAGTGAGAGTGCTTCATCCAAAGGATCAATATGAATGGGATTAAAACTGGGTTGATCAATACGGCTCGTCACAAGCAGGTGAGGATTCGCTTGAGCCTCTGGCAGGTAACTGTCAAGACTTTCAACATGTTCTAGGTTATCGAAAATAATCAAACAATCGGAAAAAGTGCGAAGGCGATGTTTAGCCACTTCGAGTTTGTATTTGTGCTCGGACTCGGGTGCCACCCAACGCGCCCTCCCCGCCAATTCCGTGAGTTGTGCATCAATGTCTTGATCGGCATTGAGCCAGATGACTCCGTTAGGATATTCGTCTCTGAATCGGTACGCGTACTCGACGGCGAGTTGAGTCTTACCGAGTCCGCCCAAGCCCTGAAAAGATACCGTCTGGCCGATGGCCGTGCGACGTCCTTCGGTGAGCTGTTTGCGCACTTCGTGGAGCGCGCCCTCCCGCCCTATTACTTGATCCCCCTTCTGACGAAAGGGGACGAAGAAAACGGAATGATGCGGCCCGTAATCGGCTATGTGAGCCACTGGCACTTCATCAGCCGTTGAAATCTTTTTCAGCGCTTCCGGCGTCTCCTTAGCACGGGCGATGTCGCCTAATTCTCTTACCAGATGCAGCAGGGGTTCGCCGAACTCTTCAAAGGGTATGACATGCAATGAAGAGTCAAGCGAACTGATGCGCGATCTTTCAGCTTCACGTGCCAGAACAAAGTGCGGCCCAGCCATACCCTTGTAGATTTCGTTTACACCTTTCAACTGCATGCCGAAATAATGGTCATCAAGACTGAAGCCGATGAAAAGGAAAGTGTAAGAGGCAAGCACATTGTGCAGCGTTTGCAATGCCGCTCGATGTGCCTTTTCAGTCTCCCCTTGGCGAGCTTCCGGATAGAGGTGCTGATAGCCATCGGAGGTGAGGATGATGTTTGCTGCGTTATCTATCTTCCCGTGTAAATACCAGATGGTAGGGGGAAGAGTTCCGCCTTGAAGGAAGGAAAGCTGATTTGCAGGGGCATCAATATCCCAAGTGTCAAGATCGTCCTGCCTCGGACATGCCCACCGCAGAATATGATCATAATTAGTCGTAATAACAAGCGGGCTACCCAAAGCCCAGATGGCTCGTGCCAAGTCCAGACTTTGCTCTTCAACATGCTCACGCTGATGTCTAAATTGCCTGCTCAGGAAGTTAGTCCAGTTTGAGCCGATTAAACCATCACGGGCGTGTTTAGCTATAGCTAGATAATCATGCTTATCAAATTCCAACTGTGCACGTATCGCCGTAGCATAGGGGGTACGATGTTGTTTATCCAATTCCCCTGCTGCTCGTTAAAGTAATTGACGCCAACTATAGCTGATTGCGATTGCGTGTAGTCCGACTCTGAAGTATGCTGCGCTTCATGCAAGCTTACTCCTTAGATTTACGTCAGCGCGTCGTCAGCGCCTACGAACAAGGCGACGACTCGATTGCCATCGTCGCCGAGCGGTTCAGCGTGAGCGTCGGCTTTGTCAAAAAGATGCTCTCGCTCTCTCGCACCACGGGCGGCCTGACGCCGCGAGGTCATGGCGGCGGTCGTCGTGCGAGTCTGACACCGAAGCAGCGGCAGCTTTTAGGACGCAAAGTGCGTGCCCAAAATGACATCTCGCTGGCTGAGTTACAGGCCATCTTGGAAGAACAAGAAGGCGTCAGCGTTCACGTCTCGACCATCTGCCGCGCTCTGGCACGCCTTGACCTGCCGCATAAAAAAAGAGCTTTGCCGCCTCGGAGCGCAACAACTACAAGCGGGCTTGGTTCTGGCGGCGCATCCGTCAAGTAGATCAACAACGACTGCGCTTCATTGATGAGGCAGGCGTTAACACTGCGATGACCCGCTTGTATGGACGCGCCCCACGCGGGCAGCGAGTGCCAGAGAGCGTGCCGCGCAACTACGGGCTCCAGACTTCTATCATCAGCGCCGTGTCGCTTGACGGTGCGGAAGCGACGATGACGATTGAAGGGGCAGTTGATACCGCTACGTTCGACGCCTACATCGAGCAGGTCTTGCGCCCGACGATCCGGCCAGACGACGTGATTGTGCTCGACAACCTCTCGGCGCATCGTGCCAGCCGACTGGAGTTGGTCGCCGAACAATGCGGCGCGCAAGTGCTGTGGCTCGCGCCCTATTCGCCCGACTTCTCGCCCATCGAGTTGATGTGGTCAAAGATCAAGACGGCGGTGCGGGCGGCCAAAGCGAGAACCGCCGGGGAGTTGAATGATGCGCTCGTCGCCGCATTGCAGCTTGTGACCAAAGCTGACTGCTTGGGTTGGTTCTCGCATTGCGGCTATCAGGTTACATCCAATCGCAATTAGCTATAAAACTCTCTTTTGTAGGCCTTACCACTGGCGAGGATTGCCGTCTAGCGTCGCGTTTCAGAGTCAGGGTGCACCCGTGGAATGGCAAAGACGATTCTAGGGCGATTCCGTGCAAAGTCTGAACCTACTATCTGCGTCGAGTGATGATTGAATGTAAACGTGATGATTTACACCCCTTTTCTTTTTATAGGTACGGTTGAAAATTAAAGTGTGCGCGCTTTTTCGCTCTAAGCCCCGTCATTAGTGCAGGTTACGGGCTTTATTTTGGGCACGGAAGAATGCACGAAAAATGCGTTATTTAGACAATTCGATGTAATGCAGACAAACAGCTACTTTTCCGCTTCCACGACGACAATCACAGACGCATCGCGCGCTTGCGTCGCCACTCTTCGAGCCGCCGCGTCTCTTCCTCTCGACGCTGAAATTCGTTGGAAAGCGGGGGATTTTGAGGTTCAGGACCAGTGTGTGCTACAGGAGGGGAAGTCTGTAGCACACACTGTTGGGGGAGGACGACCGGCGCTTGCTCGACGTTTGATTCTGCAATTTCCTGCACTACTTTTTCACGCTCAACGTCGGATGCTTTTTCATCGTGCGCGCGTCTTCGTTCCGCATCTTCTCTGGCGGCAGCTTCGCCACGCTCGCCCATGCCGCAATAGATCGAGCGCACGCGCGCACCCTGTCTCATCTTGCGATAATAGACTCGCTGGCCCCGTCGAGTTTCCCATCCCATAGCAGCCCTCAGAAGAGATAGCCGAACGCATCCGCCGTCACCGTCGCAGCCGACCCGAAGGCCACCACCGGCTTGCATTGTAGCGACGCGCCCGCCGCTATCACTTCGAGGTCTTGCATGCTCGCGTCAGAGGCATCGAAGGCTTGCACGCCGTACTTCGCCGCAGTCGTCAACGTCGGCATCGTCCCGCTCATCAGCACGGAAGTCGTGCCGGAGTTCTGACAACGAAAGTTGACAGCAGAGAGATTGACGGTCGGCGCTCGATAGACGAGGCGCACGGGCACGAAGGTCTTGCCGGTCGGCGCGGTGAAGACCGTTTGAAAGACGGCAGAGTTTGCGTTGAGCGAGACGGAGGCGACGCGACCGAGGACGAGGCCCACGCCACCGACGCTGGCCGTCGTCCCGTCGTCCGAGATGATCGAGTCGGCGAGCACGCCGCCCGCGCCGTTCGACCACTTCACCACCTTGTTCGTCGTGCCCGTGCCCGTCACCGTGCTGCTGCCGCCGACCGGGACATAGGCCGTACCGTTGCAGCGATACAATCCCGGCGCGTTTGCACCGTCCGTCTGCGTCAGATGAAGCAGGAGCGTCTTGTTCGAGCAGGCGGCGGGCTTCGTCGTGCCCTGCCAGACGAAGGTACGATCTATGTCCGCGCTCACCGGCACTATCGCCAGCGGCGCGCACAGTGCCGAGAGCAGCATCACGGCGAAGAGAATGGGAACGTAAAATCTTTTGAACATTGAACGTCTCATTTCAGCGGGGGGGGGTATTTGTCATTTGGACTTCCTTTCTGCATTCAGGTTAAGGGCGAGCGTTGGGCGCACCATCGCCTTGCGGTTCGCTGTTGGTGTAAGAGTGCGAGCGGCCACCACCGAAGCGACCGCCGCGCACCGGCTTCTCTTTGTACGTGTTCACACCGACGCCGAGAACGGCGGGCGACGCTTTCAGAGCGCCCCACGCGCCGGAGTCTTTCCACCCCTCGCGCAGATCATTAACGACGAACGGGACAGCCATTTGCAGCGCGCGACGTTTCCACTCGACAGGATTGCCGCTGTAATCCTTGCCCGCCGCCACGTCCACCGCGTAAGAAGGGAGAGGGCCGAGCTTCGAGCGCATGAACCTTTGCGTGATGGCCGTCGGCGTCCACTTGTCATCCAACTTCTCGCCCTTCGCTTCTCTGGCAAACGCATCCGTCATCTGTGCCATGTAGCGGATGGCTTGCAGTTCACCGGCCCCGATGTCGAGATGCGTGTTGCCGACGACGATCTTCCCGAAGTTCGCGTTGCGCGGGTCGAGCGACGTGTGCGCGCCCGCGAGCGCAGCGAGGCCCACAGTCGCCGACACTGTGCCCGTGGCGCGCATCATCTCGGGCACGGCGATGCGGCGAGCAGCGGGCGACATTCGCATGTAGAA
>JBAVPI010000795.1:0-1982 GCA_049692915.1 Pyrinomonadaceae bacterium | reverse complement strand
CGCGCGATTTATCAGGGACGCAACACGCTCGGCCTCGAAGATTTGTTCTTCAACAAAGTCACAAACTTCGTCGTTGACCGGATGAAAGATGCTTACCCCGAACTGGAAACGCAACGCGGCTTCATCGAAAAGATGGTGCGTCTTGAGGAAGAGAGATTTGGTGCAACTCTCACTGTTGGCTTGAAGAAGCTGGATGAGCTTATTACAGCAAGTCGGCAAGAAACAGGCGAAGTAATAGTTCCAACCCTAGAACTTGCAAAACTATATGACACGTTTGGGACGCCCATTGACCTAATGTATGTAATTTTGTCTCAGGGTAAATATCGAATTGCACATCACGTTAAATTTTTTAATGACATGTCATACAAGTTGCACGACATTGAAAAGATAAATGAAGAGGGTTTTCGTAAGGAAATAGAGAAGTTACTAAAAGAACTTCAGCAAAACAAAACTGAAACGCACGCGACGGAACGCAAGAAAGCGAAGCCTGTTTATGTGGCTTTGACGCGCAGGAACGATACCAAGTCCGAATTCAAGGGCTACGAAGCAACAAGCGTTGAGACTTCAAAAATTATCGCTTTGATTAAAGGCGAAGATGAAGTTCAATCTTTGAGCGAAGGCGATGAAGGCGAGGCGGTTCTCAATCACACGCCGTTCTATGCGGAGAGCGGCGGGCAGGTCGGCGACGTTGGCGAGTTTGTGAAGGAGAACGGAAAAGCCGTTGTCGTTGATACTTATTCGCCCGCGCAGGGGTTGATTGTTCATAAGGTCAAAGTCGAGAAGGGCGGATTGAAAGTCGGCGAGACGATTTCGGCGCAGGTGGATGTCGCGAAGCGCGACGCCACGAGGCGCAATCACACGGCGACGCACTTGATGCACGCCGCCTTGCGAGAGGTGCTGGGCACGCACGTTAAGCAGGCCGGGTCGGTCGTCGCGCCGAACTATCTGCGCTTCGACTTCTCGCACTACCAGCCTTTGACGCGCGACGAGATCGCGGAGGTCGAGCGACTCGTCAATCATCACATCCTGCGTAATGAACAGGTGCAGACCGACATCGTTCCGCTCGAAGAGGCGATGCGTTCGGGCGCGATGGCACTGTTCGGCGAGAAGTATGCGGAGAGCGTGCGCGTGCTGTCGGTGGCGGGTATCTCCGGCGATGCCTTCTCGAAGGAGTTGTGCGGCGGCACGCACGTCCGCGCGACCGGCGACATCGGGCTGTTCAAGATCATCAGCGACGAATCAATCGCGTCGGGCACACGACGCATCCGCGCCGTCACGGGCGTGGACGCCTTCAACCGTTTTCAGGAGACCGAAGCGCTCGTCGATCAACTCTCGTCCGAACTCCGCACGTCGCGCGATGGAATCTCCGCGACCGTCGGCAGGCTACAGGACGAGTTGAAGAAGGCGCGGCGCGACGCCGACGATCTGCGCATCAAAATCGCGATGGGAGCGGGCGCACAAACGGGCGGCAACGGCAACACGGATGCGCGCGAAGTCGAGGGCGGCGTGATGGTGGTCGCGCGCGAGGCGAGCGATCTTGACGCATCGGCGTTGCGGCAACTCTCGGACACCTTGCTCGATCAGATCAAGTCCGGTGTCGTCGTGCTCGGAAGACGCGCCGACGGTAAGGCTTCAATCATCGTTCGCACCTCGCACGACCTGAAGAAACGCGTCCCGGCGGGACAGGTCATCAAGGAACTGGCCCCGATCATCGGCGGGCGCGGCGGCGGCAAACCCGACATGGCCGAAGGCGGCGGCGCGGAGCCGCAGAAGTTGGCCGAGGCGTTGGAGGCGAGCTACGCAATCGTCGAACGCCTGCTTGAAGAAAAAGGCGCGGCGGACTGACGACGTGAGATAGGGGTCGCGAAGGGACGGCGCGCGTCGGTCAAACATTTCGTCCCGATTCATTAATCCCACTTCGCACGACTCATTAATCCGGCGATGTAAAGAGAGCGCCCGCGCAAGCCTATTCGGTCTTGCGC
>JBAVPI010000794.1:0-9424 GCA_049692915.1 Pyrinomonadaceae bacterium | reverse complement strand
TGTTCAGTTTATCCGGCGAGACGTAATAGGCCGTGAGGGTGAACAGCGCATCTACCGTTCTCCCGTTGAGCTTGTCGTTCGTCTGCGCGTCGGTCAGCTTCAGAATCTTGAAGTCCGTGATCGAGACGATGCGCTGGTAAGCAGCCATCTGCGCGAAGAACTGCCCGACGTTATTGTAAGTACCGGAGACTTCGATCTCGATGGGCTTGCCGGAGTAGAACTCCTGCTGCACGTCGTCCTTCGGCGTGAAGCGACGCACCGACAGGTGGCCGCGCGCGCGATCCTGAATCCCTGCCAGTACGGTCGTCAACTCGCGCTGCTCCGGCAGCAAAGCTTTCAGATCGTCGTAGTCGGCCTGCACGCGTGCGTAAGACTCTTTGAATTCGCTCAGACGTTGCGAGGCGATCTGCGCGCGCGCATTGTCCTGCTGCAACTTGGCGACCTGCTCTTCGATCTCTTTTGTTTCGGCGCGCGTGCCGCTGGTCACGAAGTACCAGAAGCAGCCGTAGAGGAGGACGGCCACCGTGCCGAAGACGGCAAGCTGCACGTACCAAGGTTTCTCTTGCAGAACTTCGAGTTTGCTCATTGGTTTATCATTCCCTTCCCGATTCTTGTCGAGAGCCTCCGGCCCTTATTTCGAGGCCACCTGATTCGGCGTCGCGTTTGCGGCCGCGGGCTGCTGCGCGACGGCCGGCGCGGGGGCCGCCGGCGGAGGCGGAGGCAGAAGCGGTGCGTACTTGCACTTGATCTTAAAATGCACGGTCTCAGGTTTCTTGCCGGTCAGGTCAAGCGCACCGCCGACCGGGCTGTAGTCAGCCGGGTTGACTTCGACGAACTTGCGTTCGGTCTCAAGATTGACGTTGAGGAAAAGTCCCGACGAGAATTCGAGACTGCGCCCGAACTGCGTGACGGCGGCCTCGTTCGGCGAGTGACCCTCGATGGTCATGTCGCCGCTCTTTTGCTCGATGCTCTCAAGTCTAAAGTCGGCGATGGCCGGGATGCGCTGGTTGAGTTCCGAGAGGACGGCGACCGGCCCCTGTTGCGAGGCGCGCAGCCTCTTGATGGCATCAATGCGCGTCTGCGTGTCGGTGATCTTCTTCTGAAGGTCGGCCATCTCTTTGTTGATGGACTCCATCTGCGCCGCGATCTCTTTTTGCTTCTCAAGTTCGGCCTGCGCGGATGCCTGTGCCGAGTTGGCGCTCACGTAGTCGAAGAGCATGACGAGGGCCATCAGCGAGAAGACGGCGACGATCAGCACCCAGCTACGCACGCGCGGATTGGTGACGCGCTCTTCGACGACAGCGACGGCGTGGTCTCTGTCGGTGACGGAATTTAATAAATTTACCTTAATCATTTAAGCTTCCACTCCTCTCAACGCCAGTCCGACCGCGACAGCCATCTCCGGCACAACATCACGCATGTAATCGGGGTCGAAGCGTCGCGCGTCAACCTTGATCTGACGGAACGGATCGAGATGCTCGACGGGTACTTCAAAACGGCTCATCAGATATTCGGGCAAGGCTTTGAGTTTCGAGCCGCCGCCGGAAATCAGAATCTTCTGCACGCCCGCGTCCGACTCTTCGGCGGTCGCGCGGTAGAAGTCGAACGTCTTTGAAATCTCCAGCGCGAGCATGTCCGAGACGGTTTCGAGCACGCCGTCAATGTCGGTCGCTTCAACGTTCAAGGGGGCCTGCCCGCCACGCTTCACCGCCTCGGCCTGTTCAAATGTCAGGCCCAGTTCTTTTTGCAGGAGCGCCGTGTACTGGTTGCCGCCAACGGAAACGTCGCGCGTGAAAACGCTGCGCACGCCCTTAAGGATGTTGATGTTCATCGTCGCCGCGCCGATGTTGAGGAGCGCGACAACCGTGTCGTCCGTGGGCTGGTAGTTAACCTCGTAGCAGTTCTGGAGGGCGAAGGCGTCAACGTCTATGATCGAGGGTTGACGACCCGCGAGTTGAATGGCCTGTTTGATGCTGGCGACGAAGTCGCGCTTGCAGGCCGCCATCAGAACGTGCAGAGAGTCCGGGCCGGAGCCGACGATCTGATAGTCGAGGCTCACGTCCGCGATGTCGAACGGGATGTGCTCTTCGGCGTGCCAGTCAATGGACTCTTCAAGCTCTTCCTGCGACATCTGTGGAACGATGATGTTCTTGACGATGACGGAACTGCCGGAGACGCCCGCCGCCACACGCTCGGTTTTAATCTGATGTGTGCGGAAGACGTTGGCGATGACGTTCGACACGTCGTTGAGTTCCATGATCTGGCCGTCCACAACCGTGTCGGGCTGGAGGTGCTCGAAGCCGAGGCTGGCGAGCGAGAGGTTGCCGGGCTTGCCCTGCAATTCGACGGCCTTCACCGAACTCGACCCGATGTCGAGACCAACGAGACCTTTTTTGCCGAGACTTCTTTTGAACATAATTTATTTGTTCCTTGCGACCTTCGCTGGACTCTGGCGGTGGAGTTGTCGGAGACGCGCGCGGGCGCGTCGCGCTCTGGTGCGTGTCGAGCGCAAGGGCTGCGCTTGGTTGGTGGCTTGTGCGACTGCTTTCATTTCTTAAGGGGGTTCGTGCTCGCCCGTTAGGCTTTACGGAGCAAAGACGTGCCTCTTTCGTGATGAGTGGTAGGAGGAGTGCTGTCGAAAGAGGACAATGATTGTGAAGATTTAAGCCGGGTAGGTTTGGCCTCGATTAGCGCGCGACGAAGTTGCTCCTCTTCGACGCCGCCACACTGGAAGCCCGCTCACCTTCGGCAACCCGGCCAAGTCACATGCGAGTTCCCCGCGCGTGACTCCCGTCGGCTTTGCGGCCCACGCTCGCGCGTGGTGTGCCTTTATCGGTCGTGTTTCAAAGAATGAGGCAGGATGGGCTGAAGGTAAAAACTATCGCCGTCATGCTTCATTTCAAACGGCGCAGGCTCGCTTGGCTGCCCTACCTCACGATAGGGATACAGGCGAACCCCGCCCGACAGAGAGACTATAAATCATAGTGTTTGCCTCTGTCAATTAGTATTTTGCATTGTTTAATTTCAACTATTTTTCACTTTACATGGATAATGGCTTCATAACAATCACGTTTTTGGAAATTTCAAGGGGAGATTCCAATTTTCTTTCGGATGTCTCCGGCCTCTCGCGAGACGAAGATTTGCGGAAAAGCGCACTCGCGCGCGCCCGTTGAGAGTGAGACACTTTGGAGGGTCGCTTACATAGAGGCTTTCTTGCTTCGTCTCGCGCTGAAAGTTAGGATGCAGTGATATGAGACTGACTCGCAAGATATTGATTGTGATGGCGACGCTCGCGCTCGTGACCGTCATATGGCTCTGGTGGAACAGGCCGGAACCTGTGGACATGGCGGCTTACGTCCCCGCCGATTCGATTGTTTATATTGAAGCCAACAGCCTGCCCGACATCTTGAACGGGATAGTTTCAACGGACGCATATCGCGAGCTTGCGCCCGCGGCCGGAATCAAATCCGACTTCGGGAAAATCTCTTGGTTGAGTCGCTTCGCTGCGCTGACGGGCATCGGGCCGAGCGATGCGGTCGTGTTATCGCGTTCGCAGGTGGCCGTAGCCGTCCTCGGTTTCGAGGCTGCGGAAGAATCGAGCGACATTCTTAAGATCATTCCGCGCACCGCTCTCGTCGCCGAAACGCATTCGAGCACGTGGCGCGCGCGCGCGGCAATCGAGAAGCTCGCAGGAGATTTCGCGCGTCGCGCTTACGGCTCGCCCTCCGTCGAACGCAAAGAGTTGGACGGCGTGCCCTTCATCATCTGGCATTCCCCCGTGAGCGCGCGGCGGCGCATCGTGGCCGCCGTTTCAGGCAGCGTCGTCGTCGTCGGAAATGATGAAAGTGCCGTGCAAGCCTGTCTCGCCGTGCGGCGCGGAGAGCGACCGAGCCTCGCCGCTAACGTTGAATTGCAGGCCATGCGTGAACGTCTCGACGCGCGGCATTCGATTGGGTTCGGGTTTGCTCCGGCTGGAAGCGCGGCGCGGATGGTGGAAATTTTCGCCCCCGTTTTCGTCACGCAGTTCACGGATAATCCACAGATACAAAGCGCTCTGGCCGTGCAGTTACCGCTCCTGACGATGAGAGTCCTCGGCGCAGGAGGCTGGAGCGCGCGTCTCATTGATGGCGCTATCGAGGATCGCTATTTTCTCGCTCCATCCGAAAAGGTCGCGCCGATTCTTAGCTCCACGCTGATTGCAGCGGACAGCGGAGACTCAGGCGTGAGCGAGTTGCTGCCAGCCGGAACGTATCAGATTTCCCGCTATACACTCCGCGCACCGGCAGCGGCGTGGCAGGGTTTTTACGCCTCGCTCTCTTCGCAGGTGGATGTGGCTCAGGCACACATCATCGAACGCGCGCTGGAGGCGTTGCTTAAACCCTACGGCATTGAATCGCCGCGCGATTTTTTGAACGCCGCCGGAAACGAGATCGTGACGGCCAAAATAGAAAACGCGAGCGAGAGAAAGTTGCTTCTGGTTGTCGTGCGCGACGAAGCGGCCATGCGTGCGCAGGTTCGCAAACGCCTCGGAGTCAACGCGCGCACAAAACCTGTGGGGAGCGATGAATTACTTGTCTCTGACGACCCGGAACGCGGGGCCGCGAGTTTTGTGGGCAACACCCTGCTCATGGGCGACGAAGAGGACGTGCGGCGTTGTCTGGAGACACATGCCGGCGGCTCACGGTTAAAGGACGCTGAAGATTTCCGTTCGGCCCGGTCGGGCTTTTCACCCGCGCCGCCGTTTGCCAGCACGATGACGGAGGACAAAAGCGCGGCTGGCTCTCTCGTCAATTATTTCGTCAAGATATCGGGTTCAAGGGCGGGAGCTAATGCCGGTGTGAGTTTAAAAGATGCCCTCGCACGCAGACCTTACAGCGTCAGCGAGACGCGATTCGACGGTGAAGGATTCTTCAAGACGACACACTCGTCCTTCGGACTTTTCGGCGAACTCATCTCGCGCTTCAACGCCGTCGAATAGAGCGTTCAAACAGCGGTTTAAGAAACGCCGCAAGAGAATGTCCGCTTTCAATTTTCTTCACTATCATGCGGGCTACGAGTCGGCGGCTTCGGACGGATCGAACGGATATTCGATGAGCACTGCGCGCATGCTGACCTGACCGAAGAGTGTATCGAGGTAGGCGTTAAAGCGATGGAGAACGTGCGTCAGTTCGGTCGCGCCGCGCGCTGCTTCGATCTCTTCGATGAAACGCTCATAGGATTCCCAGTCTTTATACATTAAGTGGTGGAGGCTGCCTTCGCGAAATTCCTCAAGCGACTTTGACAGCGAGGGCAAAGACGATTCGTCGCGCTCACGTTCGATGCGATGCACGAGGCGAAGCAAACGCCAGAGGTCTCGTCGGAGCGCCAGAGATTGATCGAGTTTCGTCTGGAACGAACTGAACAGTTCTCTCCCGTCAACCGACGTGTCGAAGAGGCTTGCGAGCGAAACGATTGATTGCTGAAAACAGTCGCGCAGCAACCCGTGCGCGGTTTCGACTTTGGCGTACACCTGAAGCGGCTGCCGCAGTTGACAGAGGCCCGCCAGTTCGTGCTCGAAGCTCTTCCGCAACTCGATTCTAATGGCGTAAGCCGTCCCGTCCAAAGCCTCTAAAATGCTCGCGTCCACGCCCCCGATGTGGAGAGTGCGCTGCTCGATTGCTTCGAGTGCGACTTTCGTCTCACGGCGCACCAACGCGAAGAAAGGCAGTACCGGTTTGAGCGGGCTATCGCTCTTCAAATGTCGCCCGATGAATCCCAGATATTCGAGAGAACGAGAGAGCGAGAAAAAAAGTGAGGTCAACTCCGCGCCGAATTCGTCGGGCTTGATCTTTTCAGTGATGGCGAGCAGACGTGGATGCACCTCCGTCAAAGCAGACCGGCGCACGCCGCGAGAAGCAATCCCCTCTGCTTCAAACAATTTTCGCTCAAGGATTTCTCCCAGCCCGGCCCATTCATGAAAACTGACTGTGCGGTGTTCGAGCAAAGCGTTATTGACGTGGCAGGCGAAATGCAGCGCCTCTCTCAACACAGGGAGTTGGTCGGCATTCCCTGCAAACGGGCCATAGCCCTCATGATTCAATAAGCCTGCACTGCCGTCCGCATTCTCCGCGCCGTCAATGGCGGCGAGCGCAGACCGTTCTGCCACGCTTTCCGAGATGACTTGGAGGCAGTTGAGCAACGCTTCGCGAGTGATGCGAGCCTCGCTTTTAAAATCACGAGTCAAGATTATGGCACGCTCAGCCTCAGCCAGCGGGAGGTTACCGACATCGAAAAAACTTTTCAGGGCGCGCAGCCACATCTCTATTTCACGTTCGCGCGGAGCAGTGTGAGGAGGTAAAGTTTGCGCCCCGGTAAACAGAGGCACGGGCAAATCAGTTTGAGTTACTATCTCAGGTGCATTCAAGAGCATGGGAATGGTGATCTCTCAGTTGGCGATTGAAACGGATGAGGTATGCAGGCGTCGGAACGGGGCGCGGCCTACATTCCGATTGTAAACATTTATGGTCGCGGCTGGCAAAAGATATTTTCAACACGACTAAACAACGACGCCTTTAATCCCCAATTCTCTTTTATTATGGATACTATCAACTTTGGGCATGCACCTGTCGAATTGGTCGTCGCGACACATAACACCGGCAAAATCATTGAACTGAAAGAAATCCTCGCCGATTTGCCCTTGTGTCTGCGCGATTTATCGGAATGGCCGGAAATTATAGAGGTTGAAGAGTCGGGCATGACTTTCGAGGAAAATGCCGTCATTAAGGCTCGCGGCTACGCCCTACAGACAGGACTCGCGACGCTGGTCGACGATTCGGGCCTTGAAGTCGCAGCCCTCAATGGCGCACCCGGAGTGTTCTCCGCCAGATACGCCGGGCCGCAAGCGACCGACGCCGAACGAATCGCACGTCTTCTCGCCGAACTCGATGAGACGCGAGACGCGCTCCGCCGCGCACGCTTCGTCTGCGTCATTGCGTTGGCGCAGCCCCGTCTTCAGCGCATAGACTGCTTCGAGGGCACTTGCGAAGGCCACATCGCACGCGAACCGCGCGGGCGGGGCGGCTTTGGTTATGATCCCGTCTTCGTGCCGGCAGGCTACAGCGAAACATTCGGCGAGTTGCCCGGAGAAGTTAAGCAACGCATTAGCCATCGCGCGCGCGCACTCCAAAAAGCTCAAAGTTTTTTACGAGAGATGTGTGAGCGTCCCGCTTGACCCTGTACGAAACCAGCCGCTAGAATGGCTCCGACTCAAAGCTCACACAGGTCAGCTTCTGTTTCAACTTTTCGGGGCGTAGCACAGCCTGGTAGTGCGCTCGGTTTGGGACCGAGAGGTCGAGTGTTCGAATCACTCCGCCCCGATCTTCACTACTCCATCTTGTTATTCAAGCCGAACCCCTTCTCTCCCTTAAACTTGCGCCCCGTCACCAATGACGCCGACGCCTTCACTCCGGGCGAATGTGTTTGATTTGTAATAAAATCAGGCGCAATTTTGCCCTGTCGAGCAATTATTTTTAGCAAAAATGGCTAGAAAGCGGCTTTTTTTCGAGACGCGAGGACGCTCTGTGTGATATATCTGCTTTCGCAAGCTTTTCAAATCTGATATTCAGTCACAGGAGGTTGTCACACCACGCTATGGCAACGAAAGAAGGCAAGAAACGCATGTCTCAGTCCGAAGTGGTTAATCACTTTGCTGAGAAATTCGAGTTGAAACGCGCGCAAGTGAAGGAATTCTTTGAAGAATTGTCGAATCTTGCCGGACAGGAAGTGAAGGACAGCGGTGAGTTCATGCTGCCCGGTTTTGGCAAACTGGTCTTGTCCGAGCGCAAGGCTCGCGAAGGCCGCAACCCGCAAACGGGCGACACAATTCAGATTCCCGCCAAAACTACTTTGAAGTTCCGTCTGGGTAAGGCCATGAAAGATTCGGTAGTGCCAAAGAAATAACTGTAGCGTTCTCACGCCCCAGTCATTTTTCATACGGATTGCGTAACCGACTCCGCCTGCGAGTTTATTGGGATTTTTTTGTCTCAACAGAACTCGCAGGCGGTTGCTTTTTCCCTGTTAGATGGAATTTAAAGACCTTTTAGTCTGATTTTGCCGCCTTTTCGCATCAACACAAGCGACGCGCTCGCCAACAATCCCTACATGGCTGAAGAATCTTCCATTTGCCTGAAAATTTTTCTGGCATTTTCCCGAAATCTCATTTAGAATGCTTGTTTTTCCAGACCTCCTTTTTTCGACAAGTGGAAGCAGCGTTTGGAGGTTTGTGTGGAAATTCCGGTAAATGTAATCAAAACGCATCCCGGAACGGCGTGAATGCATCTAAAATTTTTGCTTAAAGAGCCGTCTGACTTATATTTCCAGAGGGCCGTACAAATAAGGAGCCGATGAAAAGTTATTTTGACAGAAATACATCCGCTGGCAGACCGTTTGAAGGCCATTGATCATATCCAGGCGCGTCGTTACACGAAGCTCATGGGGCCTTCTCTTGATATCGCGACCGAGGGCATTCTCCGTCATTTACGTGCCTGTGACCGCATGGACGTGAATCCCGATGTCGCCGCCGTCCGTGAAATCATTGACGATGCGCTGAACGGGCGTCGTGTGTTTGCAGAAACTTTCAATAACGCTGCTTAGCCCTGCTCTGAGCCGCGAAACTCTTCAAGAGCGTCGCTCGAATCAAGACTGCCATCGTACCCACGGTGGCAGTCATTTATTTTGCCCTGCGTTCTCCTGCGAAGCGGTTTTTTTGTCACCCCTTGTTATTCGCAGAGAGCGCTCTTGCCGATGTGAAATTGCATAATCGCAAGCATACTCAACGAATCTGTGATCTCTCCCGTCAGAACCATTCGGAGGGCTTCGTTGAAATTAACTCTTCTAACCTGAAGTTGTTCTGTTCCTTCGGGATGATGCTCTCCTTGCGTAAGTTCCGTAGCCAGAAACCAGACGGCGTATTCGTCACTGACCGAGTTTGAGAGATGAGCTTCACCCAAGGCCGACCATTGCGCCGCCCGTAGTCCCGTCTCCTCTTCCAGTTCACGTTTCGCGGCATCGAGCGGCGCTTCCCCCTCCGGGCATCCGCCCTCCGGTATCTCCCAAGAGTACTGTTCGAGCGCATACCTGTATTGTCCGACGAGATAAATGTCTTCGCCGTCGAAGGCCAGAACCCCCACGGCGATATTCTTGAAGTGCAACGCCCCGTAAATTCCCGGCTCCCCGTCAGGACGTATGACGGCATCCTCTCGAAGCATAATCCACGGATTGTCATAGACGATCTTGCTTGAAAGAGTGCGCCAAGGATTTTGCGTTTCGACTGATTTCATCGGATTTGTTATGAACTAACGGTAGAAGAATCAACTCGTCGCATTCGCTTCGGCGTGTCTATATTTTTCGCTTCGGCGCATCTATATTTATTGAGCCGCGTGCGTCT
>JBAVPI010000793.1:0-3116 GCA_049692915.1 Pyrinomonadaceae bacterium | reverse complement strand
GACTGAACTGCGTAAGTCCCCGGCAGGGAGGCGTCTCCCGTCCCGCCGGAAACAATCAGGGTGGCTTCGGCCAACCCGTAGCAGGGGTAGAACGCCTCCCGCCTGAATCCGGCGACCTCGAAAGCTTCGGCGAACCTTTCCAAGCTCTCCGGACGGACGGGTTCAGCGCCGTTGAAAGCGGTAGTCCAACTGCTGAGGTCGAGGCTCGCACGTTGCTCCGGTGTCGTCTTCCTGACGCAGAGGTCGTAGGCGAAGTTCGGGCCTCCGCTGGTGGCGGCCCTGAAGCGCGAGATGGCGTCCAGCCAGCGGAGAGGGCGCTGCAAGAAGGCGACCGGTGACATGAGTACGCAACGCGCGCCGAGATAAAGCGGCTGAATCACGTTCCCGATCAGACCCATATCGTGATAGAGGGGCAGCCAGCCGACGAACGTTGACTCGTGTGTATGACGGCACGCCCGCTGGATGGTCTGCTCATTGTGAAGGAGGTTGGCGTGACTCACCATCACCCCCTTGGGCGTAGAGGTCGAACCGGAAGTGTATTGAAGGAAAGCCAGTGTGTTGCCGTCAATCGCGGGATACTGCCATGTGTCGGCGTACTCAGGCTCGATGTCATCCGTCATCACCCATTGGATTGAGCGGAAGTCCTGATCTCGCTCGATTAATTCGCTGAACTTGGAGAGAATCGCCGAGGTTGTCAGTGCCGCAGCAGGCCGTGCGTTGTTCACGATGGACTGAAACCGGAGGAGAGTTAAATCGAGTCGGGCCGGATCGGGCGGATAGACGGGGACAGCTATCACCCCGCTGTAGAGACAGCCGAAGAACGCGGCAATGAACTTTAAACCCGAAGGGTAGAGCAGCAGTACCCGCTCTCCGGGTTTAACTCTGGACTGAAGCAAGCCGCCGATGATGCGAGCTTGCCGATCCAGTTCGGCATAAGTGAAGCTGACCTCCTCGTCCTCCCCGTTAGAGAGAAAAGTGTAGCCGAGCCTGTGCGGTTGGTGCTCGGCCCTCCAGCGCAGCAGATCAACCAGAGTCGAATGATCTGCTGCGGGACGGTGTAGGAGGTCTAACTCAGGAGTGGCGGTTGTGATATCCATACCTGTTTGAACCGCTCAATTTTCAGGATGCGAGAGGAGGCGGCTGCCGAAGCAAAGGCGACTTGCCGCACTCGCCCTCGCAGATTTCGACAGTAGATACGAGAAGGCACGTTGCGCGAAGCGCCCGAAGCCCTGACGAAGACCTGCGCACGCGCGGCGGGGCGGATTTAACTGGATGCCTCATCAATGCCATCTTCGTCGTGGCTGGCAGGACGGGGAGGAAAGGGCGGGGCGAATGCGCGAGACACGCGGCGGGAGCAAGGCCGTCCGGCGGTCATCGTTCGTCGTGGCGGACTCTGCTCTAGCTCACCTTCTGTTCATCCATCTGCTTGCGCAGGCTGAGCGGCCTCATGTCCGTCCACACTTCCTCGATGTGAGCCAGACACTCTTCCTTCGTGCCGCTCTTACCCGCGTCGTTCCAACCGAGCGCGTTCTCACGGTCGGCGGGCCAGATTGAGTACTGCTCCTCGTGGTTAACAACGACATTGTAAATTGTGTTGTCTTCTCTCTCCTCTGTACTCATCGTCGCTTCCTTTCGTCCCGGCTGACCTCCGGGCTGAATTGTCGAACGTTGCACGACGCATGACGCATCGCGTTTAAATGGATGGATAAAGGCGGGTTAGTTTTATGAGGGCCTTCGCCGCAGCCTCCGGCCCGCCCGATTGGGAGATGACCGGGCAGGCTGCCGCCATTTGCCTCATCTTTCCGCTCCGGCCCGTCCGCCCGACGGTGGCAAGCAGATTCGGATGTTGAGACACGAATTCTCTTACTCGTGGAGAGGCGGCAGCTACCCGGAAGTTCGACACGGTAGCGCTGCCGGCAACTAAAAATCTTCTCTATGGGGCAATGAAAACCGACGATCTGAAGAGCCTGCTACAGAACGGCGTCACGCTCGCGTCGGGGATTGCCGGGAGATTACCGGCTGCCCTTTTGTCGTCGGCCTTCACCGCGCGGTCGAGAGTTGATGTTCCCTTCAAATCAACCGGCGACATACGATTATGGAGACATCTCCACCAAGCGCCTTCGGCAGTTCTGCATGACGTGATGAAACCTTACCGATTCTTAAACCACCTTACGGATGAAGTCTCTTTCCAACTCGACACGCCCCTCATAGCCGATGGCGGAAAGAAGTATCATGACTCTGTTCGTGGCCTTTATGTTCCGCTCGAAAATCCCTGCCAGATTCTTGAACGGGCCGTCAACAATCATCAGCTTGTCACCTGAGTTGAGGTTCTCATCTAGCCTGATGTGTCCATCCTCGCGAACATAAGATTTAATAAAATCAATCTCTTCATCTTTGACCTGAGACGGGCCGTTGCCGAAATTAACGACTGAGCGAACTCCCCTCGTGAAACAAACCTTGGTGAGCATTTGTTCCGCCACGAAGCGGGCGAAAATATATCCCGGAAAGAGAGGCTTGCTCGCATACTGTGGCTGATCGACGTAGAGGTTGAAGCGACGTTCCTTCAACTTCGGCGCAAAAGTCTCAATTTCTAAAGTACTCAGATTGAGGCTTGCCCGGTCTTCCTGTTTAGGACGTGTCTGAACCACATACCAACCCGGATTACCCTGTGTTGTTTCCACGCCCATGAGAGAGTCTCCAGCGCACCCGAATGTTAAGACGTTGGCCTCTATATGCAGTAGGACTTATCGAATCCGTGATTTTCCGTAAGTTCTTGCTTCGTCGTTCAATTGCGCAACTCCAATGCGGGACATGCTTAATGCGAATCAAGAGTAGAAAGCAGACCAACATGGAGTTGTAGAGTTTGTGGAACAACAACTCATCGAACTCTATCTGCCGGTCTGCTCTGCTTACGCTGACCAGCCCCACTTTAAATATCAACGCCTGAATAACTTCCGTCCGCGCTGTACGGACGAGGAAACTCTCAACCATGAATCTGTTCGGTCACATGGAGATTCTGTCCGGCTGGCTGATTCAAGGAACTGAGATTCGGAATGCTTCACGAGTGCGTTCAAACAAAGGCTTGCTCATCCATCGTTTCGGCAAACTGGCGGTAG
>JBAVPI010000792.1:0-1728 GCA_049692915.1 Pyrinomonadaceae bacterium | reverse complement strand
GCAAGAGGGCACAGCGCCCGCCGCAAGCAACAGCGCAGCCGGTGACGCCAACACATCTCAAGCGCCCGCTCCCGTGAATAGTCCAAAGGCCGCGGCCAGCCCTGAGCAGAAGAAGTAAAGACGAAGTTTGATAAGCCGAAGTGGCGAAATTGGTAGACGCGCACGTTTGAGGGGCGTGTGAGGAAACTCATGGGGGTTCGAGTCCCCCCTTCGGCATGAAATAAAGGGAAGGGCCGGCGCATCAGTGTCGGCCCTTCTTCTTTTGGTAACGCGATTCCGGGTAATGTCTCTACATGATAGTTTCGTCGGCGGAGGGGCCGTAGATGGAGGGGACGGGTACGTCGTTGAGTCGTAAGTAGACGCCGAGTTGGGCGCGGTGGTGAATGTTGTGATTCATGACGAAGCCTCGCAAGACGGCTGCGCGTGGCATCGTCATGACGGTCTTTCCACCGGAGAGAAGCGTCCACGGTTGCATCAATTGCTCGTCGCTTGCGCCGACGATGGCCGCGCGTGCGGCGGCGACATTCTCGTCGAATAACTTCAGTGCTTCGACCGACGAACCGACCTGTGGCGTTTGAAAGGGCGGGGCGTCCGGCGGAGCGACATCGAACGAGTCCGTGCTGAGGGTAAGCGGCACCCAACTCGGTAGATTGACGAGATGTGTCGCCAAGCTTCCCATAGCCGAAGATTTTTCGTGCGGCTTCCAGTCGGACTTGTCCCACGGAACTCGCTCCAAAGTTTTTCGCGTGCCCGCCATCTCTTGTTCAAACTCAGGCAATAAAGTTTCTCCGATGGTCATCTATTTTCTCCGTCCTCTCAATAAAGTCGAAAATTTCGATTCAAACGTCCGGACGCACCGCCCGTCGAGGGTTGCGCTTGCGGACGCGGTGACGATTGCGAAGATAAATCATTCGCACATCACGTACAAGAACGCTGTGCCAAGTCGTTGACTGCTCGCGGGACTTCGCAAGTTGCGCGATGCTTGTCGGCGTGACAGTGCGAAGGTCGGATGACGAGACTCCATTGCGTGTTGTTGGGAAACGTGTGGGCTGCTAAACTCTGCAACGCATTCCTGCGAAGTGGCGGAACAATGATGCGCCAATTTCTTCTTCAACACATGCGGCACGTACTATTTTTCACACTGTCATTTCTGATCTTGCTCGCGGTTGCCGGAGTCTGTCCGGCGCAGTCCGGCGATCTCGGTTCGCCGACGCCAATCTTCTCGGACGAATTGGTGGGCGGTATCCCCGCGCGCGACATCGGCGACGCACGTCAGACGAGACATTTCTACACTTTCAGAGGTCGAGAGGGAGACGTGACGGTGACGGTCGAGAGCGCCGATCTGGACGGGGCTGTTGATGTCTTCACGGAAACGACACTGCGACCGCTGCTTAAATTCACGCTCTTCGGCGGGGCGTCGAAGGCGACGAAAAGCGTCTATTTGAGAAAAGATGAGACGCTGATACTTCGCGTCGAGGCACGCGCGGCGGGCGACGCGGCGGGGAGTTACCGGATTCATTTCGGCGGCGCGTTTTTGCCAGCACCGGCAAATCTGGCGCAGGCTTCCGGGCCGTCCACGCCGCCCGTCACAGGCAACGGAAGCGGCAACGCGGGGGGCGTGCGTCGCGTCACTTCGACGGGCGCGCGGATCGAAGAGCCGGTCGCGGCGCTGCCGACGAAAACGGACACAGGTGCGGATACGCCACCCGAAGGAGTCGAAGCCGGGTC
>JBAVPI010000791.1:0-2505 GCA_049692915.1 Pyrinomonadaceae bacterium | reverse complement strand
GGCCCGCACCGCGCGCTCAAGCGTTTGACCGAGCGGCGTCAAACGCATTTCGTCCAACCGCTTTTCGAGTTCGCGAAAACGCGTCTCGATGCGCGCGCCGACTTCATTCGCGCCGCCTTGCGCGGAACGGAGCGCGGCAGCAACGTCGGCGGACAACTCACGCGTTAACGAAACCAACGCGTCCAGTTCGTCCTGCGAGACGCGCACACGCACAGCCGTCTGTGCATGAGTTGAAGCGTGCGGTGCAGCGGTACTTGACGCCGCTCCGTCGCCGGACTGCACCGGCGGAGACTCTGAAGTTTCGCGCTCGCGTGATTCCTTCAAGACAGTTGCGCCGAAAGGTGCGAGGCAAGCCGCCACCTCTTCATCGCTACGTTGCGCCGCATAAACGATTTTGAAGTTGACGCGCTCCGGCGTTGCGGCATTGACGTAAGGCAGCGTCGAAATCACCTCGCCGTCTGTTTCGAGCGCGCCGTGCAGAGCGCGCAGTTGATCGTCAAAACTCGTCAGGCCGAAATTCGCCTCGATGACGAAAAGGCGTGCGCCCTCGGCCAACGCCGCATGCAGGCGCACGCGCTCCGGCTCATTGAGAGCGTGCGCGAGGTCTTGCGGCAGATACTTAATTACGTCGTCCGACCCCGGAAATTGTGAGGCAGAATGCGACGTGACTTCACGCAGCCGTGAGACGAGTTCGTTTGACGGAATCGTTTGCGCGCCGCGCGCGGCATCGTTCAAGTGCGTGGCGATTGAGTCGAGTGCCGTGTCCAGAAGGTCGAGCGTCGCTTCGTCGAGATTCAGGCGACCGCCCCGCACGGCGTCAAGCAGCGTCTCGAACGCGTCCGCGATCTCGCTGACGGACTCAAGTTCCGTAGCGACGGCGGCGGAACCTTTCAGTGTGTGCACGTGCCGGAAGACGCGCGCGACCGCTTCGCGCTGGAATCGTCCGCCGACGGCCCCGCGCTCGCGCAACGTTTTGAGGTCGTCGGAAATTCGTTCGACCAAAGCTTCGGCGTCGGATAGAAGATCGGACAGGGGTTCGTCGTCCATAGGAATGTGAATCGTAAACCGTGAATCGTGAATAGACAATCCATGCTTCGCCGCGTGTGCGGGCACTCTAAGGAGACGTGCGAAACACTCGTTAACGATTCACGTTTGAGGATTGTCGGATTCAGGCAGAGGCGGTGCGCTCGTCGTCGTCCAACGCCTTTTCTTCGGGCGCGTCTTCGGGGTGCGGGGAGATGTCTTCCTGCGGCTGCTCGCGGTCGAGGTCGCGTTTGATGGCGTCGAGAATGCCGTTGATGAATTGCGTGGCTTCGTAGGTGGAGAAGCGGCGCGCGATCTCTAACGCTTCGTTGATGGCGACGGTGCGGGGCGTCTGCTCGAAGATGAATTCATAGACGGCGAGACGCAGCACGTTGCGGTCAACGACGGCCATGCGCGAGATGCGCCAGTGCTCTGCGCGCGAGCGGATGCGCTCGTCGAGTTCGGGGACGTGCGCGAGTGCGCCCGTGGCGAGCCGCGTCGCAAACTCGCGCGCTGCCTCGTCCATCTCCGCCTCGCCCAACTGTTCCCAGTAAGCGCGCACCAATTCGTCGGCACGCGCCTCCGCACCAAGAATGTCAGCCGCAAAGAGCATTTGCAAGGCACACTCACGCGCCTTACGTCGCAAACCCATAACTACCCTGATGAAATTCGATGAACGGTGAGCGGTCAATGGTCAATGGTGAAGAACCCTCTTTTACCATTTACCGTTCACCATTCACTTCTTTGTAAAGATTGACCATTTCGACTGCCGACATGGCGGCCTCGAACCCTTTGTTGCCCGCTTTGACACCCGCGCGATCAATGGCCTGTTCGAGCGTGTCGGCGGTGACGACGCCGTAGAGGACGGGGACGCCCGTTTGCATCCCGACCATCGCGATGCCCTTCGTCGCTTCGCCCGCGACGTACTCGAAGTGCGGCGTCTCGCCGCGAATAATCGTGCCGAGACAGATCACGGCGTCGAACTTCTTCGTCTCCGCCACGCGCAGGGCGAGCAGTGGAATCTCGAACGCGCCCGGCACCTTGAACAACTCGACCGCCGACTCGTCCGCGCCCAGTCGTTCGAGCGCATCCAAAGCGCCCTCGACGAGCCGCGCCGTCAAAAAATCGTTCCAGCGGCTCGCGACAATCGCGAAGCGAAATCCTCCGGCGCTCAAACGCCCTTGATGAATGACCGGCTGCAAAATTGTCGTTCCGACTCCGATTCGTTTGGAAGTTGAAAGCACAGGCAGTATAGGTGAAGCGAGCGAGAGGTGACAAGCGGGGCACGCGGAAGAAACTTTATCCGCGCGCCGCACCGGGTCGAGCATCATTCGCCGCGAAAGACGGGCGGGCGTTTTTCGAGGAAGGCGCGCGTGCCTTCGCGCACGTCGTCGGTGGAGAAGAGGCGTGCGAAGAGTTCCGCTTCGAGCTTTAAGCCGTCTTCGAGCGGCAGGCGCGTGCCGCGCGTGACGGCTTCGAGGC
>JBAVPI010000790.1:0-7150 GCA_049692915.1 Pyrinomonadaceae bacterium | reverse complement strand
GTGGTCGAGCGTCGCCGGAATTGGCGAGGCTTCAGTAAAGTCGGCGTCGCTCAAAGCGTCGAGCGCGTTCAGATAGCGTTGCTGCCGCTCTGCGCGCCCGTTGTAGCCGCCGTTGACGCGGTACGTGATTTTGTCGAAGCGCGCAATGTCGCGCCTGTCGCCCTCGCCTGAGAGCGTGTCGGCGTAGAGATTCAGTTTGTTGTGATCCCAGAACCAACCGGCGGCGCGCATGCCGTTCGCGGGGATTGAGAGGAGTTCGGGTTGTGCGACGAGCGGGAGACGCAGGGCGAACTCGGCGCGCTGGTAATTGGAGCGGCCCGTAATCTGAATGGGGCCGCGCCCTTTGAAACGCTTGCCGTCGCCGCGCTCGACGTTGCCGAGGTCTTGTCGTCCCTCGTAGGCCGCCCCGCTCGCGATCTCCTCCTCCATGTATTTGAAATCAAGCGACTCGTGCCCGACTTGCGCGAGAAACGCGGCGGCGCGGCGGCGGGTCGTGATCTCGAACTCAATCATGGCCGCGACGAGGAGCGGCAAAAGAGTACGAGCCAACGCCTTCGGACAGTGCGGGAAAATCTTTCTAAACTGTGCGGCTGAAATCATCTGCGGCCTCTCTCCTCAAAACAATTTGAGAAGAGAGGCCGGGCGACAAGCGTGGCTGCGAGATTTAACCGCCAGCACGGACGCGCGCCCGGCCTCTCAACAGTTGAAAGGATAGGCGCGAATTCGTCTCTATTTTTACTGGGGAAAAGTTGAGGGTTTAGGACGCAAGCGAGTAGAGCACCATCGTTTTATTGCCGTGCCTGCCGGGGCGCGTGTAGGCCGCGACGCTCCCGTTCTCAAGCATCTGCCGCAAATGCTTGTAAACGGTCGCATAGGGCATCTCTAAATCGTCGGCGATGTCCTGACACAGAAGCCCGTCCGTCGCCTGCCACTGTTCGAGCACGCGCGAGATGCGCTCACGGTCTGACGGCTGACTTCGTTCCTGCTCGCCGCGCGCCCACCCGATTTCAACCATGATGCGGTCGCGCATTTCGGGGATGCGTTCGAGGGCGCATTGCAGGAATTGCTCGTAGTCTTTCGCGCGCCGGATGCGCGGGTCTGTGATGTGATCGAAAGATTTGAATGAAGGGACGGACGCGGGCACGTCCGTTGCGACGATGGAGGCCGCACTCGCCGCCTCAAGCGATGATCGATCAAGCGCGGCGGACTGTTGTTCTGCGAGGGTTTGCATGTGCGAGGTGCTTCCTTTATCTCTCTCAGGCATCGGACGGGAAAGATATTAAGCGAGATGAATTGTCTATTTTTACTAAGGAAAAAAGGGGAGGGTGTTTAATCTGTACCGGTCTTCGTCGTCGTGCGCGGCGCGCGTAAGGCGTCGAGTTCGGCGAATAAAGCGCGGGCCTCCGTGACGAGCACACGCGTGCGCGGGGCGAAACGCTCCTCCGGGTGGTCTTCGTAATGGACGACGAAGTTACGGAGTGCAATTTCTAATTTGCGGTGACGTGAGAGTTCGCGGTCAGAGGCGCGGCGTCCCTCGGTGCGTTCTTTCTTCAAGCGAGGTGCTCCCTTGTGACGGCTTCGCACGCCTGACGCAAGGTTAAGTTATCACGGCGCACGCTTTTCCGCGAAAGGCGGAGGGGCTATATCTCTTCCTATTTTTTAGCCCCTCGCCGGAATTGGCGTTGTGATCGTGAGAATTAAATCTGAATAATGCGGAGCGGATTTGCCGTAGCTGCTTTCATCGCCATTTGCGGCGTGCCCCGCGCGCATCGTCACAGACGGCGAGAGGATCCATGGCGGAAGGGGGTGCGATTATTTTCACACCCTGTCATCGCCGGTCGTGGCGCTGGTCGACCGAAGCTCCGCAACCGCGCTCAGGATTGCGTGGCGCTCAAGGCTTGGCATCCGCTCAAGCTTCGTCATCCACCTCGCGCGCTTCCGCTTGATCCGCTCACGCTCACGAAAGCCCTGTCCCAGAAAACGGTAGTCGTGAAGCTCCAAAGGTTCGGGGTAATTCATCCAAACGTGTTCGGTGGCCGTGCGACCAGCGCGCGTCATCGCCTCGAACGTCACGAGTCGCCAGTGCGAGAGAGCGCGCGCGTACATCTCCGAGTGATAACCGGAAATCATCATCATCACGTCCGGCGGTATCAGCTGCAGCGTGCGCAACAGTTCGACGTGCTGCTCGTCGGTCATCTCGCATTGATAAATCGGACGAGACTGCCGACGGGAACTCATCACGTAAGGCGGGTCAAGATAGACGAACTCACGCCCGCGCCACGGGTAAGTTTTCAGAAACTCGACTCCATCACCCAACATCACTTTGAGCGAGGGCAGATCGAGAGCGCGAAGGTTTGAGACTGCCGAAGCATCGGCATCAATCGCGATGGAGTACCGCGCGGGCCGCTTGTGACGGAGCACCGCGGCTGAACCGGCGAAGGCTTCGACATAAACATCATGCGGCGGCATCAGGTTTATCAATTGCTGATAGACGCCCGCTCCGTTTTTTCCGCCCGGATAGGTCACTTCTCAACCCTCAAATCTCCGTCTTCATATTCAGCGACGAAGGCGAACGGCCACGGGCGCGTGAGAGTGAATCCGCGGATGATGCACGTCATTTCGAGTCACCTTCCGCCGCCGCATAATCCGGATGCTTCGCGTTCATGTGCCGGTGCAAGTTCTCAAACTGGCGATTGCAGGACGGGCAGACGCCTTTGCTCACGCGGTTCTTAGTGCGCGTCAGAACACCTTTCGTCGCGCTCAACCGTCGCTCCGTCGCCTCCCGCTGCCGACGCTCGCACGCGCTCTGCTCCTGCTCAAACCTAATTCGTCGGTCTTTCTCTTCGAGTTGTCTGCGGAGCTTTTCGGTCTCAATCTCCGCCGCGCTTTTCCCGAAACCGAGACCATGACCGTTGGGGCAATAAAATGTTCTGTGATCCGCGCGGCGCTCTTTGAAGAAATGCGCGGGCGCGCCGAAAGCGATTCCGCAGGTCGCACAGGTCTGCAAGTCGAGTTCGACCTGCGGTGCTTGATTGCCCTTACCGAAAGTAGCTTCAAATAAACTTGGCATCTTGACTCCTTTTCGTCGATTAAAATTTCCTCTCGTAAGCTTCCCCGCACTTCGCGCACAGCACGCGTCCGGCGTGGAAGTAAAGAATTCTGTCCCGGTGCAAAGTCCCCGTCCCGCACTCGTCGCACCAACTCGCGAAGATGGCATGCTCAACCCAACGCGCCGGTTCTCTTCGCGTCCGCCGGTCACGGGCCGGGCGTCTCCCTGCCCCTTCGCCTCTGAGCCTGATTTGCGACATTCACTCGCTCCCCAAAGCGTCAAACTCCGTCAAAGAATCCCGGTCAGTTGTCGCCCGATTTCTGCTTGTCGAAATAGCGGCGCTTGGCCTGTCCCACCGTGCAATCGCCACACAAACGCACCCCGGAATAATCAAAGCCGTTCTCGCGCCGCGTCTCTGGAATGAAACCCGTCCCGTCGCAAACATCACACGACGAGCGCACGACTTGGGCGAAGCGCCCAGCCTCCTGCGCACCGCGCCACTGGCGTATGACTTCCGAGGCGGAAAGTGAGCGGTCGCCACGATGCCCTTCGACGCCCTGTTGAAACATCTCCGCGAGCAGATGTATCGGCACGCACGCTTTCCAGAGCGCGCCCGTCCACGCGTCCGTGATCTCGTCGGCCTCGTCGTCACGTCCCGCCAGAAGTCCCAACAGCCGGAGTTTCTGTAGCTGCGTCGCCACACTCGTTTTGTAATTTTTCGAGTACGGCGGCGAATCCGTTCTTTCGCTTGGGTTGCTCGACAACTTGACCTCCGTTCTGCAAAAACCTGTCAATATCTCCGTCCCACTCCGCCGTGCGACATGCCTCCGTCACCCAACCCCCGCCTAACCCGTGCGCAACGGCGTAGAGCCGCACGTCCTCACGGCCATGCTTGGATTTGTAACAGGAACATTTCTCACGTCTGCACGACACACACACACCCGCCGAAGGCGGCTCTTTGGGCGGCGAATGCGCGACCTCGGAGCGCGCGGTGTGTGTGTGTGTAGTTGAAGGTGAAGTTGAAGATGAAGACACACCGTTAGGTGTGTGTGAAGAATGCGCGTTACTTCGCCGTTTCATCGGCGTTACATTGCCGTTACTCCCGTCCCCCTTGTGCCGGTGCTTTTTGACGCGGGCGCGAGTGGCCTGCCTCTCCTGTTCATCACGAGCCATCCGAGCGGAGAAAATTGCGCCTCTTTGGTCAATCCGCGCAACTCCCTTCGTCAACAGTTCGTCGAGCAACATAAGAGTCGCACCGTCAGGCCCACCGATGGCAGCACTCACGTCTTCGCGTGACCACGGCACACCGCCGGAAATCAAGACGCCACGCTCCTCGCACTCGAACATGAGACAGAGCAGGTCAATCCACACACCACGCGCCGCCGGGCTACAACGGCGCAAGTTAGGGTCTTTCATCCAGTCGCCCGGATAGAATTGGAAAGCGGGAAGTTTCGACATGAAATTTGCGAGGTAGCGAAAGTTAGTATTTGCCTTTGAGGGCGATGCTCGCGATGCTCGTCTGCACGCACTCGCGTAGCTTCCTGATCGCCGCCGTCTGGTCGGGCGACGGAGGCGTGTTGTCGAGAATCGTTTCGGCGAACTGCTGTGCTCCCGCACGGATGCGCTGGTAACGCACTTGATCAGGCGTGTCCGGCGCGTGGTAAGAGAAGATTTCTTCCAAATCTGCTTTCGTAATTCCCGGCATAAGTCCTCCTGAATTGGTGATCGTTCACCGTCGAAAATGGCGTGCCCCGCGTGTATCGCTCTTAGTGGCGAGTGTCGACGGCGCGGTCAGTAATCGTCGTCCCAATCGTCTTTTGCGTCCCGGTGCTCCTCCGTGTAATCAAGCGTCGAGAGGGCGGCGCGTGCTGCTGCGCGGCGGGCGTTCGCCTCTTCAACGCGCCGCAGTTTGTCGCGCGCCACATCGAGTTCTTGCCGGTCATCTGCGGTCAACGCGGCATCGTCAATCGCGCCCAACCGTTCGAGTGCTGCCCGTGCCCGGCTGAGTCCCCAACTATCAACGCCCGACTTCGCGCGCAAATCTCGGAGTATGTTTTCGACGGAGCGTAGAAGCCGGGCCGGATCGTCGCCCGTTCCGACGGAGACAGTGACTTCGACGCGCATGTTTTCGTAGTTGCCGAGATTGTAGACGCGCCCGATGTGTAGCTCGCGCACGCGTGATTTTTCCGGTTGTTCGTTTTGCTCTGGCATGTTGTTCTCCTGTGAAAGAAAAGGGCGGGACGCTCGCCGCTACGTGCGCCCCGCCACGGTTAAAACGATTCATTCATAAGAAGCGGCTGAGTTGAGCCGTCGCGGTAAATCTGCACGAACGGCACGTCTCCCGTCGCCTCGTTCCCATCCCACTTGTCCGGCCATGTATCGGCCTCAATCAACTCCAGAATCCGCGCGCGCTCCTCCGAGTTGATGAGCGAGACTTCCGGCTTGCCTTCCTGTCGAGATGCCGCGTTGATCTCATCCTGAATACCCAGCACAACAGAGAGGCCATAGCGACGGGCATCCATCGTGAGCGGCCCCATGCGCCCCTGATTTTTTGCGAGCTTCCCATCTTTGTTAACCTCGTGATGTTTACGCAGACGATTGTGCGGCAGTGTTAGCTCTGCATAGAGCGGGCGCAGGCGCTTGTACGGCGCGAGGTAAGCCCACGCCCCCTTTTTCAGCAACGTGTCGAGAGCGCCGTCTTTGCTCGTCAGGTTGCACCCGACGCAACCTGTCCGGCCAGAAATCTCAACCTGTGAACCCTCGATAAAATCAGCCCCGTAAGCCTCCAGAACCGGCCACGTCGGGAAGCCGAGCGCAGGCGCGTTGACGGCAAGCCAATCTGCGACGTGGCAGATGCGCCAATGGATAAGGGGCGCGAGCGTATCGCCAACCGCATCAGGTGTTGACTCTTGAAACCACCCTTGCCCGCACTCCGCCCCGTCACGACTGCACGATAGCGCGATACGTGCGTCGCGGGCCGCGCTCTCACCTAGTCGCACCCCTGTTAAGACGAGCAGTTTCTCACCAACTTCTGCACGCAAGGCGGCGAGATCAGCCTCCATCGGCTCAATCTTGATCTGAGAGGTACACCACCTGAAACGATTCTTCGGAGGCGGGACACCACGCCCGAACATATAGACGAAGAATCTTTGATCGAGAGAGGGCAATACGACGCGAGCCTCGAAACCCCTCTCGCGCAACGATTCCATAACGGCCATTGCGCTTGTTTGCAGCGGTGGCAGTTCCATCCGCGTATCGGCGTAGAGCACCGTTAACGATTCGGGCTTTGGGACAAGTCCTTGCTCGATTAAATGAACGATGGCAGTGACGGTTGCGCTGGAATCCTTGCCGCCACTGTAGGCGATAGCCCAATGCCTGAAACGCTCGCGGTAGGCGCAAAGCGACTCGGCGGTCAGCTTCATACTCTCTTCGAGAGTCAGGCGTTGGCCTTCAAAAAGGTTTTCATCTCGTGTTCCCATCTCGTGTCCTCCTACAACTCAATGAGCGGTCGCTGAAACTCAGTCGGCTTCATTGCTCGCTCTGCCACCACGTCGCCGCAATCCACGCGCACCGTCTCGACAACGCGGCGCTCATAGTCGCGGCGCTCGTACACGTCCAACTCCAACTCGTCACGACGGGCACGGACTGAACGGTGAATCTGTGAGCACTCTTCTTTGAGGCCACCGATTTTCGCGTTGTAACCCTCGTTTGATTGCTTCTTCTCGGCTTCCAATTCATCAATTTGGATTTGCTTGTTGGAGAGCAAGATTGCTTTTTCGGCGAGGTCGTGTTCAGTCAGCGGGACTTCAATTGTGGATTTGAAGATGCGCGGCGGGACAACGGGCGGAGCGGCTTCGACCGAATCACCGGAAGCGGCGAGAGTGGCCGAACGGTTGCCAGCGCCGACGCTATGGCCGTACAACCACGCCTCGCGCTCTAGTCCGTCGAGCGTGCACGTCTCTTCGCCTTCGCCACGCTCGCCAGCCGCCAGCCCGCCGTCGAACGCCCAATGCTCTTCGTCAGAGTGACCGCAATCCGGCCCGCAACCGTCATTGAGCAACGCGCGGCGCTCGTCATCTACCACGCCAAGCGCGGCGATGG
>JBAVPI010000789.1:0-6364 GCA_049692915.1 Pyrinomonadaceae bacterium | reverse complement strand
TTCTCGCCCGCACCCAGAGCACGTAGAACAGCACGACGAGCACCGGCCACAGCACGATCATCGAGAACTTCGTGACGACGGCGAGGCCCGCCGCGAGGCCCACATAGACGGCGCGGCGCAAAGCGGGCGCGCGCAGATAATCGTAGAGCGTGAAGCAGAATAAAAGGTAGGCGAACGCCGAAGGGATGTCGGTCTGCACGACGCGCCCGTGCGCCAGCACCGTCGGCTCAAGCGCGAACAGCGCGACGGCCAGCAGCGCCGCACGCTCGCCGAACAGACGCCGCGCGTAAACGAAGACGAGCAGGCCGAGCAACAACGTCACGCAGATCAGCGGCACGCGCGCCCAGAAAGACATCGCGTCGAAGCGCGCGTTGTTGGCTCGCCAGAAATTGTCGAAGAGGTTGAGGTAATACTCGTATTCGTGGTTCGTCGTCGAATCAATGGCGGGCGCGTGTGCGCCCATGATGACGAGCGGCAGCGCGCCGAGCAGTTTGGCGAACGGCGGATGCTCGTTGACGGGGCGCATGTCGCCCGCGGTGAGGTGATAGTAACCGGCGGGGATCATCAGCGTCTCGTCAATCGTGATGCTCTTGTGCCCGATGACGGTCAGGAAGTTCAACGCCGTCAAAGCGAGGATGAGCGCGCAGAGCAGCCACGCGCGTCGGCGTTTGACGAAGCCCTGAGCCGCCGTCTCGTTCAATGTCGTGTTGTGGTCTTGATGCATCCTGACAAAGTAGGGCGCGGCTCTCGACGGGCCGCGAAAGGGCGCTATTATGAGTTATCGCGGCGTTTCGCGCCACTGCCGACGCCGGTTTTCGCAAGGCCCCGGTATTTTGCCGGACAACAGTGAAGTGGCATACTGAAACTAATTTCGCGGAAGGTTTTTGATTAGCTCAACTGTCGAAACGGAGGATTCATTTTGAAAATAGTAGTCCGCTTTTTATTGTCACTCTCCATCCTGACGGGCGGCGCGCACGGCTCTCGCTCCGCCACGTTTGCGCAGACACGCAAGCCAAACGCGCCCGCGCAGAAAAAGCCGGACGCGGCGGGTTCGCTCATCGAACGCATCGGCTCGACGGGCGTCTTACAGGTCGAAGCCGAAAGCTTCAAGGCGCTCACGCCGCGCCAGCAGATACTCGCTTACTATCTGAGCGAGGCGGCCATCGCCGTTGACCCGATCATCTACGATCAGGCATCGCGCTTCGGCCTCCGTCAGAAGCGGATTCTCGAAGGCATCGTCTCGCACCCGCAAGGCATGCGGCCCGACGCTCTGAAGAAGATTTCCGACTACACGAAACTTTTCTGGACGAACGCGGGAAATCATAACAACTCCACGGCGCAGAAATTCATGCCCGAATTCACTCCCGCCGAACTCGAAGCGGCGGGCTTGCAGGCCATCAGAAACGGTGGCCTGTTGATGACGCCCGCAGAGTTGCGCACGGAGTTGAATGAACTGCGCCAGTCTCTCTTCGATCCAAACTTCGAGCCGATGTCCACAGCCAAAAGCCCGCAGGGCGGACTCGATATTCTTCAAGCCAGCTCCAATAATTTCTACAGCGGCGTGACGCTCGCCGACATCAAGGATTTTCACGAGGCGTATGCGCTCAACTCGCGGCTCGTCAAAATGCCCGGAGGCAAACTCGTCGAGCAGGTCTATCGCGCGGGCACGCCGGACGGAAGCGTCTCCGCCGGTCTCTACGCGGAGTATTTACAGAAGGCCATCGGCTATCTGCAACAGGCCAAGCCTTACGCCGAGCCGGGACAGGCGGGCGTGATTGACGCCCTCATACGCTTTTACCGGACGGGCGAATATGCCGACTGGATACGCGTCGGCGAGGCTTGGGTGCAGAATCGCGTGGAGGTGGATTTCTCGAACGGCTTCGTCGAAGTTTATCGCGACGCGCGCGGCACGAAGGGCGCGATTCAGGGCTTCGTCACCGTCACCGACAAGACGCTCAACGGGTTGATGGTCAAGGCTGCTGAGAACGCCCAGTACTTCGAGAATCGCGCGCCGTGGGCCGAACAGTACAAGAAGCAGGGCGTGCGCCCGCCGGTCGCGATGGCGGTCGAGGCCCTGACCGAGACGGGCGATTTCAACATCACGACCATCGGCGACAATCTGCCGAACGAGAACGAGATTCACGAAAAATACGGCACGAAGAATTTCTTCTTCACGAGTTCGACGCGCGCCTTCGACCACGCCACGGGGACGACCGCGATTGAGGAGTTCGCCTCGTCGCCCGAAGAGGTACGCATCGTTAAGACCTACGGCGACGAGGCCGAGAATCTGATGACGGCGCTGCACGAAGTCGTCGGTCACGGCTCAGGCAAGCTCAACCCGAAATTGACGCGCGAGCCGCAGTTTTATCTCAAGGAATATTATTCGACGCTCGAAGAGGCGCGCGCCGATTTGATGGCTCTCTGGAACATCTCCGACCCGCGCCTGCGCGAGTTGGGTCTCGTCTCGAACCCGGATGTGGCGAAGGCGATGTACTACAACGCCGCGCGCGTCGCGCTCACCCAGTTGCGCTCGACGACGAAGGGCGACCAGATCGAAGAAGACCATCAGCGTAATCGTCAACTCATCGTCAACTACATCATGGACAAGACCGGCGCAATCGAGATGGTGGAGCGCGCGGGCAAGCACTATGTCGTCGTCAAAGACTTCGACAAAATGCGCGTGGGCGTCGGCCAACTTCTCGCGGAACTCATGCGCATCAAGGCCGAAGGCGACTTCGACGCCATCAAGTCGCTGATTGACAAGTACGGCGTCCACTTCGACCCGAAGATTCGCGACGAGGTGGTGGCGCGCTACAAAAAACTGGGACTGCCGACCTACTGGGCCGGCGTCAGCCCGGAACTCGTGCCGACGTTTGACGCCGCGGGCAAGGTCAAGAGCGTCCGCATGATTTACCCGCGCGACTTCATGCGCCAGCGTCTCTCGTACAGCGCGATGTACGCGCCGGAACTGCTCGCCGCCGCCAAGCCCGCCGCGCGCGGCAAAAGGTAAGCGAGACGAAGCCACGAGGCCCGTGCCGTTGAACCGCCCCGCTTTCGATTCGTCCGAAGCGGGGTTGTTCTCTGGGCAACGCAGCGCCTAAACTCCCCTTCGACATCACGCGAGATGATGTTTGCTTAACTCGATTCAACCGTCTCCGTTCCATCCGGGGAAAGGCATAGATGAACACCAAACAGGAAGAAGCGGGGCTGATTCTCAAGCTCTACGAACTGCGGCGCGACGAGGCGTTGCGCGAGGCTCGCGCGTGGTACGCCGTCGAGTTCAACCCGCAAAGCGCCGCCGACATCGTGACACTGATGCGCAGCGGCCACCCCGAAAGCGCACGCTACCGCATGGTCACGACCTACTGGGAGATGGCCGCCTCGTTCGTCACCTGCGGGGCGATTGACGAAGCGTTGTTTCACAAGACGAACACCGAGCATCTCGTCACCTATGCCAAGCTCGAACCCTTCATCGCCGAAGTGCGCGCGGTCTTCGGCCTGCCCGGTTACCTGTCGGAGCTGGAGCGGGTCGCGACGGGAGCGCCCGACGCGGAAGCCTACTTCGTGAAAATCCGTGGGTTGATGAAACGCTGGGGTGAAGAGGCGGCGGCGAAACGGCGAGGCTGAGAATCTGAAGGAGATCAGAGGATGCTCTGGAAAACTTTTTTCACGGTGCTCACAACCGTCTTCCTCGCGGAGATCGGCGACAAGACGCAACTCGCCACGATGCTCTTCGCGTCGGACGCCAAGGTGAGTAAGTGGGTCGTCTTCGCAGGCTCAGCCGTGGCGCTCGTGCTGGCCGCGGGGCTTGGCGTGCTCGTCGGCGCGCAACTCGAAAATTTGGTCTCGCCGCGCATGCTCAAAGTGCTGGCGGGCATCGGCTTTATCGGCGTCGGACTATGGACGCTGCTGTCCAAATAAACATCGAAGAAGGGCGAAAAAGGTAGTGGGTCATTTATACTGTTGTACAGCTAAAGGAACATCAGTAAGTTTTATAAAAATAGGTCTTGATGTTTAGCAGACTGTTGTATAACAATCTCTTTGTAGGAGGTGATTAGAATGTTCTATCAAATTTTATGGATGCATCACGTCAAGCCACAGCACAACCTATTTATCAACAACTTTGCTTCGTTCGACGATTATTATTCGTTTAACCCTATTTCTCTACATTCTAAGGAAGATTCTCAGATGAATCTTCCTGTACAACCTACGCAGCCTGTTCCCTCTTCTGAGATATGCGATAATTCTTATGGTGTTGTGAAATTGATCTTCAGAAACGCCATCCTTCCTGCAATAAGAGAGAAAATCAACGCAGAAAAGTTAGCAGCGATCCGTAAAAACCAGATGGGAAGGGCGGTACGTCTTTTTCTGACTGAATGCGTACTAGATGAGTTGAGTAATAACTAACCCTGCTTAGACATTCAACAATGTAAACGATCCCTTACCCGAAAAAGAAAGGAGCGAAGCGACCATTGAATCGCTTCGCTCCTTTCTTTTTCCATCTCAGCCGCGAGTCCTAATTCTCCGGAGGCGGCGCGGGCTTTCTCATCCGGCGCACCATCGGCGGGGCTTCCTTGACGGTGTAGTCCGAAGGCACTTGAAAGAGCGTCGCCGCGGGTTCGTTGCGGCTGATGCCGGTCAGTCGGTAGGTGGTTTCGCCAAAGCGCGGGTCGCTGTGGCGCGTCATGACGACCGTTTGCAACTCCGGCGAATACCAGCGCTCGCCCGTGATGACGATGGGCTGCTCATTGCCCACCTCGCCTGCCGCAATCGTCGTCGTCGTGCGCGTGCCCTCGGCCTGCACGCCTTCGATCACGCGATTCTCAAGTTTCTCAGTCTTGGTGTCGGCGTTCGACGGGTGACGATAAAACTGCACGTCCGGCATCTCGCCCGCCCCGCCCGGAGGCGGCGGAGGCATCTGGCCGGGGCCGCCGAAGATGAATTCGTGGCGCTCGCCCATTTTCGCGCCCGCAGGCGGTGGCGGCGGAAGTGGCTTCGCCTGACCCGCCGAATTTTTGTCCGGGTTTTCGCGAAGCTCGATCTTGTATTTAACGTCGCCCTTGTCCTTGCCCGTGTCGAACTTGAAATCGAAGCCGGGCAGTTTGCGCGCAGTCTTCGTGCGCGGGTCGAGGATGTAGTTGATGCCGGCCACGGGGTCGTTGATGAAGGCGGTGCGCGAAGGCTCGCCTGCGGAAGCGAACGGGCCGATAGCGCCGATCTCCTGATCGCGGCGTGTGCGGCCCTCGCTGTCGCGATAGACGCTCGCCGTGTTCTTGCGCACGATGCGATTGCCGTCGCCGAGCGTCTGGACGGTCTCGGTCACGGCCTGAGCCGAGTACGGCGCGTTCTTCACGACCTTGCCGCCGAAGCTCATCTCTGACGAAACCCAGACGAAGGTATCGCCCTTCATGCCCTCAGCAGCGTCGCCCGGCCCGCCGTGGCGGATGATGACCTCGCGTTGCTCGACGCGCTCGCCGGGCTGCGACTTTTTATCCGCCTTGTCCTGCGCGCTCACGCCGAGTCCGCTCGACGTGACGGCCAGCGTCAGGGCAAGCCCCATCCAAGTTCTCTTCGTTCTCATCACTTTTTTTGTTTCCTTCCTCTCATCAAAAATTGTTTCGCGGTCACTGCCTCTTAATTGCCGCGCACGCCCCGGATAGTTCCCTTAATTATTCTCAGGCTCTTTTTTGTCGGCGCATCATCACTGCACGAAGCGGATGGCGCGCGCGATGCCGTCATCGCCCATCAAAACGTCGGCCTTGACGCGCTCGCCCGCGTGCTCGACGTTCATCGGCAGACCGAAACGGACGAGCGCCGAGCGCGGCAACTCGACGCGCACTACCTGACCGCTGTCGCCGTCAACGAAACGACTCGCGTGCGGCAGAGAGATGAAGTCCGTGGCAATCTCCGCCGTCTCGTTCGACGCGTCTGGCATGTTCTCAAGCGTCTCCGCGCCGTTGATGGCCGGACGATCCCTGTAAACTGCGGGAGACATCCGCGCGTGGTTCGTGATTCGACGACCGACCGAAACTTGAGCGGTCATCCCGTCGTTCCCGTCCCCGTTCCTGACCCCTCCCACGTCGTCGCCCCCGCTTGCAACATCAACCCGACCGGGCTGTGGCAGCGCAGCGATGGTCGGCAAATGATTCGCGCCATCCGTCGTCTGCTGTACGGACGCAACGCTCTCGTTTGACGAAGCCGTTTGCCGCACTCGCGTCGCCGCTGGGAGCAACGTCATCAGCAGCACGACGGCGGCAGCCGCCAGCGCAGCAGCCGCCGCTGTGCCGAAAGTTTTTTTCCAAGACCATCCTTTGAAAGAGATGACCTGCGCGCCGATCTTCGCTTCGTCTGCGACGGGCACGGA